>NZ_CP022013.1:300000-400000 GCF_003265225.1 Mergibacter septicus
TTGCCGTGTATATTTATCTAAAACAATAAAATTAGTTGATTCAGCAATTGTTTTGTAACTGGCCATTTGTTGATATCCTTTTTCTGATTGCCTTGGTCTAACAAATTTTTAACTACAGGGTTAAAGTCGGACTCTCTTTTTTGTTGTTTATTAAATTGTTAATATCCCCGTTGGGCGTGGTGTAAAGTAAAAACTCAGTGATTTGTCTTGTAAGGTCAGTGTTTTACTCATTAATCCGCCTTATCTGGATCAGGTTTAGGGAAATTTAACAGTAGATCACGATAATATTCGTATTGTTTTTGGCGTAATTCTATTTCACGTGGAAGACCTTCTTGGAGCGAAGTTGTTAACGTGTCGAATTTATCCAAAATAGATGCAATACGTGCTTGTTCAGCAAGTGATTTTTCTGGATTATTTGGGTATGGAATGGGAACAACGATTTTAGCTAGATCAGTGCTAGAAACCCTGCGAACTTTTGCTCCAGTTATGTATTTTCTTTTCTGTGCTTGGAAATTTTCTGTTAGGAAAAAGTGTGCTAAATACTTAACATTTTGCTTATGTCGAAATAACATCATATCACCTGAAATTGCGACATCATTTCCTAACCATGCAAGAGGCTTTACCACATCCTCGTCATTTTCTGATGTTGTTGCAAGCAATAGGTCATTGTAATTTGCTTTTCTTAATTTTTTCCCCAATTCATCTGAGATATAAGAGAAAGTTTCATTTGCTGTCAGACCATATTTGGTATAAATTTGACCATAATGTATAGCAGGAAATCCCTTTGTTAGAAGGTCTTTTTTTTGTAATCCATTACCACGTATAAAGTTCCCAATTTCACCTAGCGTCTTCCACTCCACTTCATCTTCTTTAAAACTCAATAATTGGTTACGGTAATAGTTGTATTGTTTTTTCCGCATGTTAAGCTCGGCGGTCAGCTCGGCGGTCAGCTCGGTAAATGTATCCAGAATGCGTACAATTTCCGCTTGTATTGCTAGTGATTTTTCAGGATTGTTTGGGCATGGAATGGGGACTAGGATTTTTTTAAATCTGGCTTTGGATATATTAAAGCGGGTCACTCCACTTGCTGATTTGGCAATCTCTGCCCGCATGAATCTGCTACGGAATAAGTACTTTGAGAACTCAGGCATCATCTTGACATCATCATTGAACCTTACACCAAACGAGAAGCTATTTAGGTAGACAGGTTCTTTGAAATCGATCGTGACTGCAGAAGACATTCCTGCTTCTACTGCAATTTCCGATGATCCTGTAAATAAAATATCACCATATCGAACTTTATGTTGACGTTCATTCTCGCTCACTTTTACGAGTTCCAGCTGGTTTGGATCAACTTCAATGTTATTGAAAATATTCTTATAGGAAATGTATTTAGCATCCCCACTCTCAAAATCAGCCTTATTCTTACCAGTAAGACCACTGTAAATTTCAGCGATATCAGCAAGCTGCTTCCACTCTACTTCTACATCTTCAAGTAGCTTTTCCAAATAGCTTAAATTATTCATACCTCAACCTCCCCACCTTCAATTTCCGCAATAATCATATCAATATCACGGCGAAGTTGGTCGATTTTGGCAGCCGTAGTTTTAAGTTCGGCATTCAGTTTGGTAATGTCGATAACCTCACGAGTGTCTTTCGTTTCCACATAGCTACTTACTGATAGGTTATAATCGTTGGCGACTATCGTATTTAGTTCAACCGATTGAGCAAAGTGTTTAATATTTTCTTTGCTCGCAAACACGTTGATGATTTTTTCGATATGTTCATCAGTCAGTACGTTCTTGTTGGTTTCTTTTTTAAACAGTTCACTCGCATCAATAAATTGGGTGGTAGTATCGGCTTTGTGTTTAGATAGCACTAGGATATTTACGGCAATCTTAGTCCCAAAGAACAGATTGGGGGCGAGTGAAATCACTGTTTCAACATAGTTGTTATCAACCAAATATTGGCGAATTTTTTGTTCAGCACCACCACTACCACTACGGGAGAAAATAGTGGGGAAGCAGACAATCGCTGCACGCCCTTTGCTTGATAGGTAGTTCAGTGAATGAAGGATAAAAGCAAAGTCTGCTTTCGATTTTGGAGCCAAGATACCAGCTGGTGCAAAGCGTTCATCGTTGATTAAGGTTGGGTCATTATCTTTGTTCCATTTCTGTGAATAAGGTGGATTGGATACAATCGCATCAAAGGGTTTGTCGTGTAAAAAATGCGGTTCGGTTAAGGTATCCCCAAGTTGGATATTAAACTTGTCATAATTAATGTTATGTAAAAACATATTCATACGAGCTAAGTTGTAGGTGATGGGAGTTCTTTCTTGCCCAAAGAAGCCTTCTTCAATCAGATGAGAATCAAAATGTTTCTTGGCTTGTAAAAGCAATGAACCTGAACCTGCTGTAGGGTCATAGATTTTATTCACGCTGGTTTGCCCGTGCATAGCGAGCTGAACAATCAATTTTGAAACATGTTGAGGGGTGAAATGTTCACCACCAGACTTGCCAGCATTGGCGGCATAGTTTGAAATAAGAAATTCGTAAGCATCGCCAAATAAATCGATCTGATTGTCTTCAAAGTTACCAATGGTTAAACTTGCTACGCCTTTTAATACGGCTGTAAGGCGTTCATTTTTTGCCTTTACTGTATTACCGAGGCGATTACTGGTCGTATCAAAGTCGTCAAATAAGCCTTTGATGTCTTTTTCTGAATCGTAGCCACTGGCGGAGCTTTCAATATCGGTAAAAATTTTTTTTAAGTCAGTGTTTAAATTGTCATTCTTGTCTGCATTAGCGACCACATTACTAAATAACTGGCTAGGATAGATAAAATAACCTTTGGTTTTAATTGCATCTTCTTTGATCAGGTTGATGTTTTCATCATCATCAGACATCGCTGCATAATTAATGCTTTCATCATCACCATTCATATAGTTGGCAAAATTTTCACTGATAAAACGATAGAATAGTGTTCCTAATACATATTGTTTGAAATCCCAACCATCAACCGAACCTCTTACTTCGTTAGCAATAGCCCATATCTGGCGTTGAAGTTCAGCACGTTGTTGTAAGCTCGTCATCTCTTAATTCCTATTTGTAACTTGTTATATTTTACTCTCTAAATTTTACAACTTATTATTCTAGCACAAGTTTTTGTTATTACCTTTCTATTTTTAATCGGTATATATCTAAGCAAAATTTTATTTAGGCGTGGAGTTTTTCGATCAAATGAAAGTTATTTTATAGCAGAAAAATTAGCATTATTTTAATCTGATTTCAAAAAAGCAATCGTTTGCTTAGCTGAAAATAGCTGTGTATAATCGCCCGAGTTTTTCCCACCTTTGTTTAATTATTACGATTTGATAAGTAGGTTCTATGCTTAAGTTACTTTATACCGTTGAAGATAAACCACCTTTTGGTTTGATGTTGTTGTTGGCATTTCAGCATTTATTAGCTGCACTCGGTGGAATTATTGCCGTACCGTTAGTGATTGGTAATGTACTCCATTTGCCAGTACCAGATACCATTACTTTGGTGAATGCGGCATTGTTGATTTCAGGTGTTGTTACACTTGTGCAGTGCTTAGGAATAGGTGGCGTTGGGATTCGGTTACCTAGCGTGATGGGAACGAGTTTTACTTTTGTCGCAGCCGCATTAGCAATAGGCTTTAGTCAAGATGGTGTGGCAGGTATTTTAGGGGCATCACTAGTCGGATCGTTGGTGATGATTATTGGAAGTTTCTTTATGCCAGCAATTCGCAAACTCTTTCCTCCAGTTGTAACAGGCACGGTGGTAACGATGATCGGGCTAAGTTTGGTGCCTGTTGCGGTGGATTGGTTTGCAGGTGGGCAACGAGGCGATGCAAATTATGCTACCCCTGAAAATTTGGCAATGGCAACTTTCGTATTGGTGTTGGTGATTGTCTTGGTGCAGTGGGGGAAAGGTATTTTCTCAGCCGCAGCAATTGTTATTGGTATGATGTCTGGTTATATTTTGGCATTGCTACTTGGTTGGGTTAACTTCGATCAGGTTAAGCAAGCACAACTTTTTGCAGTGCCACAACCCTTGCATTTTGGTTTAAGTTTTCCAATCGCAGGGATTATCGGAATGAGTATTGCTTATTTGGTAACTATTGTGGAGTCTAGCGGTAACTTTTTGGCGTTAGGTAATGCAACACAAACCGAGATTACTGGTAAGCAGTTGCGTGCTGGGGTGTTGTGTGATGGGCTAGGTTCAGCATTAGCGGCAGTGATGTCAACGACACCATTTTCCTCTTTTTCACAAAATATAGGCGTGATCTCTTTAACTGGTGTAGCAAGTCGCTATGTTGTTGCTACAACAGGTGTTTTATTAATGTTAGCTGGATTGTTCCCATTTTTAGGGGCGTTGATTGTCTCAATTCCATTACCAGTGTTAGGTGGTGCAGGGTTGATGATGTTTGCAATGATTATTGCGGCTGGTATTCAGATGCTTGATAAAGTGGAACGTAGCAGACGAAATGGTTTAATCATTGCCATTTCATTAGGTTGTGGATTAGCGGTAACGACACGCCCAGAAATTTTAGAAAAATTACCTTCTTTTGTGCGTGAGATTTTTGGCTCAGGCATTACGGTAGGCTCGTTATTGGCGTTGAGTTTAAATTTAATTCTGCCGCAAGATGAAAAAAAGCAGGAAAAAAATAACGCTTAATGAAAAAGAGCAGAGTTTTTACTCTGCTTTTTTTATATTCAGAGAATGTCGTTTTTCATTCTCTAGTTTATAAGAAATTTTGACTTAATCTTTGCATTATTCAGCGGTGGTCTGTGTTAGAATACGCCATTTTTAGAATATTTGTGGAGAAAGATGATTATGCGTCCAAATCAACGTGGTGTAGCAGAAGTTCGCCCAGTGAAATTTACTCGTCATTATACAAAGTATGCTGAAGGTTCAGTATTGGTTGAGTTTGGTGAGACTAAAGTGTTGTGTACAGCGAGTGTTGAGGAGAGTGTACCTCGATTTTTAAAAGGGCAGAATCAGGGTTGGATTACCGCAGAATACAGTATGTTACCAAGGGCAACCCATTGTCGCACTCAACGTGAAGTGGCAAAAGGAAAGCAGAGTGGTCGCACAATGGAAATTCAACGCTTAATTGGTCGAGCTTTACGTGCAATGGTTGATCTTTCAGCCTTAGGAGAACGTACCATTACTTTAGATTGTGATGTTATTCAGGCTGATGGTGGTACACGTACTGCGGCAATCAGTGGTGCGGCGGTCGCTTTGGTTGATGCAATTACGGGGTTACAGCAAAAAGGTTTGTTAAAAGTCAACCCAATTAAAGGATTGGTTGCCGCAGTTTCGGTTGGGATTGTTGATCAGCAAGCGGTGTGCGATTTGGAATATATTGAAGATTCGGCTGCTGAAACGGATATGAATGTGGTGATGATGGAAGATGGGCGTATGATTGAAGTACAAGGTACTGCTGAAGGTCAGCCATTTAGCCATGAAGAGTTGTTAACCTTATTAGCGTTAGCAAAACAGGGGATTGAACAGATTATACAAGCTCAATCCAAGGTATTAGCAGATTAATTGTTTAGTTTAAAGGAGTGATTATGCAGACCTACAAAAAAGAATTTATTGAATTTGCCTTAGAGCGAAAAGTGCTGAAATTTGGTGAATTTACGTTGAAATCTGGGCGAAAAAGTCCTTATTTTTTCAATGCAGGTCTGTTTAATCAAGGACAGGATTTAGCGAAGTTAGGTGAGTTTTATGCACGAGTGATCGAAACTCATCAACTTGATTATGATCTGTTATTTGGACCTGCCTATAAAGGAATTCCGATTGCAACGGCGGTGTCGATTGCTTTGGTCAATTTATTTAATATCAATAAACCTGTCTGTTTTAATCGAAAAGAGGTAAAAGATCATGGTGAAGGGGGAAATTTAATTGGTAGCCCATTACAAGGTCGAGTATTGTTAGTTGATGATGTTATTACAGCAGGGACAGCGATTAGGGAGTCTATGCAACTTATTGAGGCAAACCAAGCAACCTTATCTGCGGTGGTGATTGCATTTAATCGGCAGGAGCGAGGAAAAGGAGAAATCTCGGCTATTCAGGAAGTAGAACGGGATTATCACTGCTCAGTTTTTTCAATTATTACTTTCGATGATTTACTGCAATATCTATCACAATCATCACAATATCGTGATTTTTTACCGCAAATGCAAGCATATCGTCAAAAATATGGGGTTTAAGAAAATTAAAGAATAGTAATAAACCTTTTATTTAATTTACCATTTTAATTAAAAAGTATATGACAACAGCGGTCGGGAGGCTTATTATCCAAACCGCTGATTTTTTATTTATCACTAAAAGAACGGGAAAATTATAAATAATGGCTGACTTTTCTTATCTGCAACAGAAGCGTAAGCAACTAGGATTGCGTGTTAAGGATCTGTGTGAACAAGCAGAAGTAACTCGAGCCTATTTTAATCAGTTGACCAGTGGCAAGATCAAAAATCCAAGTGCGGTGAAGTTAAAAGCGTTACACCGTGTGTTACAAATTGTCGATTTAGAAGAAAAGCTGGTAGGGGTGATTTTTGGGAAGTTTTACCCTGTGCATACTGGTCATATTAATATGATCTATGAGGCTTTTAGTAAGGTTGATGAATTACATATCGTTGTCTGCAGTGATACAGAACGAGACTTGAAACTCTTTTATGATAGTAAAATGAAGCAGATGCCAACGGTAGAAGATCGTTTACGTTGGATACAGCAGATCTTTAAATATCAACAAGGTCAAATTTTTATTCATCATTTAGTGGAAGATGGGATTCCTTCTTATCCGAATGGCTGGGCTGGTTGGGCAGAGCGTGTGAAAGCACTTTTTGCAACAGAACATTTCTTGCCTAAAATTGTGTTTAGTAGTGAAGTACAAGATAAAGAACCTTATGAGAAATATTTGGGATTAGAGGTAAATTTAGTTGATCCACAACGCCATTTCTTCAATGTATCGGCAACAAAGATTAGAAATCAGCCATTTCATTACTGGAAATTTATTCCCAAAGAGGTTCGCCCATTTTTTGCTAAAACGATTGCGATTGTTGGGGCAGAGCGTAGTGGAAAGAGTGTGTTAGTGAATAAGTTAGCCGCTGTTTTTAATACCACCTCTGCTTGGAATTATGGACGAGAGTTTGTCTTTGAACAATTAGGCGGGAATGAACAGGCGATTCAATATTCCGATTATCCCTTAATGGCGTTAGGTCATCAACGTTATGTGAATTATGCACTACGGCAAGCCCATAAAATTGCGTTTATTGATACTGATTTTATTACCACCCAAGCTTTTTGTATTCAACGTCAAGGCAAACCTCACCCTTTTTTAGATTCTATGATCAAGGAATATCCGTTTGATGTAACAATTTTATTAAATTGCCAACCAAAAGGAGAGGTAGCTTGGACGGGGAAAACGTTACAACAGCGTTTGCGTTTTCAGCAATTATTGAAAACACTCTTAGAAAAATACAAAGTTCCTTATATTGAGATTGAGACTAACGATCATTTTATTTGCTATAACCAAGTAAAAGTGATTGTAGAACGTATCTTGAATAATGAAGAAGTTGCGACAAGTTTTGACGATAAAACAATGAGTAAAGGATAGATGAATGTTATTATTTGCAGGAGATCCACACGGTAGTTTTGAGCATTTATATCCATTATTACGAGAGTATGGACAAGTAAGTTTAGTGATTTTAGGGGATTTGCAGTTAACCAACCCGAAAGAATTGGAGCCTTTAGCCAGCTTATGCGAGCTTTGGTTTATTCACGGCAACCACGATAGCAAAACGGTTGAAGCATTTCGTGCAATTTGGGGCAGTCATTGGCAACAACGTAATTTGCACGCCAGAGTAGTTGAGATTGAAGGTGTAAAAGTTGCTGGTTTGGGTGGTGTTTTTCGTGGTCAAATTTGGTTACCACCGAATCGCCCATTATTTTTTGATCCTATCCATTATTGTCAATATTGCTCTGCTGAAAAAATCTGGAATGGTGGATTACCGCTTCGCCATCGTACTTCTATTTTTCCTTCGGATATTGAACAATTACAACAGCAACAGGCAGATATTTTAGTCAGCCATGAAGCACCAAAACCGCATCCACAAGGCTTTCGGGTGATTAATCAGTTAGCGGAAAGAATGGCAGTAAAAACGGTTTTCCACGGTCATCATCATGATAATTTTGATTATGCAAATCATCGCAATAGTCCGAAAAATTACCGTATTTTTAATATCGGTTTTCGTAGTGTTAGTGATATTGAGGGGAATTATCTCTTGATCGGTGTTGATGATCGTTAATATTTATGTAGAAACGATAAAAAGGTCTAGCTTTAGCTAGACCTTTTTAGTGATTGAGAGCCTTCTTGAATTTAGGTTAAACCGCAAAAGGATCTTGTAAGATCATTGTTTGAACACGATCAGGGCCAGTAGAAAGGATAGAAATTGGCACGCCAGTAATTTCTTCAATCCGTTTAATGTAGTTGCGAGCATTTTGAGGTAATTGTGTGAGATCTGTTACCCCAAAAGTATTTTCTGTCCAGCCGGGTAAGGTTTCATAAATTGGTTCGATTCCTTCCCAATCTGCAGCGGCTAGTGGTGAATATTCCACGATTTCACCATTCGGCATTTTGTATCCAGTACAGATTTTTAGTTCTTCTAAACCATCTAAAACATCTAATTTAGTCATACAGAAACCCGAGATCGAGTTGATTTGAATTGCACGGCGTACTGCAACCGCATCAAACCAACCACAACGGCGAGGACGCCCTGTAACAGCACCAAACTCATTGCCTTTTTCAGCAATTCTTGCACCGACTTCATCAAATAATTCAGTGGTGAATGGGCCACCGCCAACACGAGTACAGTATGCTTTGATAATTCCAAGGACGTAATCTAGGTTACGAGGACCGAAACCAGAACCTGTCGCAACACCACCCGCAGTGGTATTTGAGCTAGTCACATAAGGGTAAGTACCAAAGTCGATATCTAACATAGTACCTTGTGCACCTTCAAAGAGGATATTATCGCCACGTTGACGAGCTTGATGAAGGATTGTTGTTACATCGGCAACCATTCCTTTGAGAATCTCAGCAATGGCTTTAATTTCCGCTAAGGTTTGTTCATAGTCGATAGGTTCTGCTTTATAGTAATGAACTAATTGGAAATTATAGTATTCTAGGATTGTTTTTAATTTTTCAGCGAATTGTTCCATATTAAAGAGATCGCCGACACGTAAACCACGGCGAGACACTTTATCTTCATAAGCGGGACCAATACCACGCCCAGTGGTACCAATTGCTTTTTTACCTAATGCTTTTTCTCTAGCGTGATCCATTGCTACATGGTAAGGCAAAATCAGTGGACAAGCTTCGGAGATCAATAGACGTTCACGCACATTGACACCACGAGCTTCTAATTCACCCATTTCTTGCATTAATGCACTTGGCGAAAGTACAACACCATTGCCTATAACACAGGTTACGCCATCACGCAAAATACCAGATGGAATTAGACGTAATACGGTTTTTTCACCGTTGATAATTAAAGTATGTCCTGCATTATGCCCGCCTTGATAACGTACGACATACTTTACTCTATCGGTAAGTAAATCAACGATTTTACCTTTTCCTTCATCGCCCCATTGGACGCCTAAAATAGCAACACTTTTGCCCATAGTTATTTTTACCTTTGTTTGATAGTAGTGATTAAAAGAATGAACGACCACGCTAAATTATCTATTCATAGAAAAATAGGGTGGTCGTGATAAATAGCCGTTAACCTGTTAATACAAGATTAATTTGCTGGTTTTGTTGCCACAGAATCAATAGATGTGGCTGGTTTTGCTGTCGGTGGCTGCATAAAACGGAAAAATTCGCTATTCGGTTTTAAGATCAGTAAGTTACCCTGATCTTTGAAACTATCAGCATAGATTTTTAAACTTTTAATGAAGTTATAAAATTCAGGGGCTTTTCCAAAACTATCAGCATAAATTTTTGCTGCAGTTGCATCACCTTCCCCACGCAATTCTTGTGCTGTTTTATTTGCATTCGCTAAGATAACTGTTACCTTACGATCTGCATCAGCTTGAATAAAGGCAGCTTGTTCTCGACCTTGTGAACGGTGTTCACGTGCTACGGCATCACGTTCAGCACGCATACGTTGATAGATTGAAGCAGATACTTCATCAGGTAAGTTGATCTGTTTAATTCTCACATCAACGACTTTAATACCTAAATCAGAGGTGCTATCAGCACTATTATTTAACGCATTGCGGGTGTCTAGCATGACTTCCCCACGTGTGCCAGAAACAATATCTTTAATGGTTCTTGCCCCAATTTCTGAACGTAGGCGATCATTAACTTTACGTCTTAATAGGTTTGCTGCTCGAGTATAATCTCCACCGCCTGTTGAGGTGAAGAATTTACCAAAATCAACAATTTTCCATTTAACGTACGAATCCACTAAGAGATCTTTTTTCTCCACAGTAACAAAACGATCTGCCTGACCATCTAGGGTTTGTAACCGAGCATCAAGCACTTTTGGGGTATCAATCAACGGGAGTTTAAAATGTAATCCGGGTTGATAGACAACGGTTTTATTGTCGCTATCACGTTGTACTTTACCAAAGCGTAACATAATCGCACGGCTACCTTCGGTAACAGTGAAGATACTTAAATAAACCAACAGCGCAATAACTAAAACAGCAGGGACTAAAAATTTACGCATTATTCAAATCTCCCATGTCGAGTATTTGGTTGTGGTTGAATTAGAGTTTCCCTTTCTTGAGGGTAATGTATTTGCACTGGTGATGTAGGTAAATCACTTACTTTTGGTTGTAATTTACTACTTGCTTGAGGTGCAGTTTTTGTTACCGTTTTTTGATTAAGTAATTGCTCTAACGGTAGAACAGTCAGATTGTTACCTGTGTTATCTAGTAATATTTTTGGTGTTGCCGTCATTATTTTTTCCATATTGTCTAGATATAAGCGATCTTTCATAATTTGTGGATTCGCCTTAAATTCAGGCAATAATTGATTAAAGCGTTCTGCTTCCCCTTGTGCATTTAATACAACTTGTTGTTTATAAGCATTTGCTTCTTCAATAATTTTTTGTGCATTACCACGTGCAATAGGTTCACGTTCACGTGCATAAGCTTCAGCTTCACGAATTAAACGTTGTTCATCTTCTTGTGCTTTAATTGCATCGTCAAAAGCATCTTTTACAGCTTCAGGTGGTCGAGCAGATTGGAAATTGACATCAACGACTTCTAATCCCATATGGTATGGTTTAATAATCTCATTCAGTTCTTTCCAAGTTCTTTCTCTTACAACAGAACGTCCAGTGGTTAAGATATCGTCCATTGTCATATGGCCGATAACATAGCGTAATGCACTATCTGTTGCTTGGCTTAAGCTATCTTGAGGTTCAACAACATTAAAGAGAAATTGTGCTGGATCTTGGATACGATATTGTACGGTCATTTCAACCGTTACCATATTTTCATCTTGTGTCAGCATTGAGCCTTGAGCTCGTAGTTCACTGATACGTTCAACATTAACAGGGATAATTTGATCGATGAAAGTTGGTTTCCAATTTAAACCCGGTTGAACAATACCATTTACTTTACCAAAACGTAAAACAACACCTCGTTCAGCTTCCTTAATTGTATAAAAACCGCTAATGACCCATAGAATAATAGCTATCACAATAGCGATAGGTAGGAATTTACCTAAGCCGAAACTTCCATTATTTTGGTTAGCATTACCACCATTGCCTGTTAGTTTTTTTAGCAGGTTTTCAAAGATTTCAACTAAATCAGGTAATTCTTGATTGTTAGTATTACCTTTGCGTTCAGTTTGATCAGACGTATTATTTCCTTGCGGTTGCTTCGGATCACGTCCATTTGATTCGGATGTTCCTGGCTTTGCCCAAGGATCTTGGTTTGAGCCGTTGTTGTTTCCGTGATTCCACGACATCATTTTCTCCATTTGTTGACGTTATGAATAAAACATAGCAAATTGGCGGACACGGGCGGATTTGAACCGCCGACCTACCCCTTAGGAGGGGGTTGCTCTATCCTGCTGAGCTACGTATCCAAAATATTCATTTTTGTTAATGAATTGTGTTGAATTTTAACGTTTTTTCCTTTGGTTTGGAAATATTTCCCTAATTGTTCAGCTACATAAACCGAACGATGTTTACCACCAGTGCAGCCGATTGCAATAGTGAGGTAGCTACGATTATTTTGTTCTAAGAATGGTAGCCAATTTTCAATATAGGTACGAGTTGAATAAATAAAATCATCTACTACTTTATGCTGTTGTAAAAATTGAATAATTTCAGGATCTTGCCCTGTAAATGAGCGTAGTTCCAGTTCCCAATGAGGATTAGGAAGAAAGCGTGCATCAAAAACATAATCTGCATCTTTAGGAATGCCGTATTTAAAACCAAAAGATTTCACTACTATTTGTAACGCTTTATCACTTGAACCAAGTAACAACTGACGTAATTTTTCTGTCAGTTGATGAGTTGAAAGTGATGAGGTATCAATAATATTGTTAGCATATTGTAATAGTGGGGCGAGTTTTTCTTGTTCCAGTTCAATTGCTGTTTCTAAGGGTAACCCTTGTCCTGATAAAGGATGTAGGCGGCGAGTATCGCTATAACGCCGAATTAAGTTATTACTATCACAGTTTAGAAAAATAATTTTTGTTTGGCAGGTATTTGGTAATTGCTGTAATACACATTCTAACTCAGTTTGAGTTGGAGGTAGATTCCGAATATCTAAGCTAATAGCGGTAGCTTGTTTTTGTTGCGGAAGTTGGTTTAGGAGTTGAGGTATAAATTCTAGCGGTAGGTTATCAATACAGTAGTAACCTATATCTTCTAAGGCTCTTAGTGCAACCGATTTTCCTGCACCAGAACGTCCGCTGATAATGATAAGCTCCATAATTCTACCTTTTACAATCTCGTGTTATGTTGGATTTGAGCCAACTAAAGTATCATTTTCTGCCAGTTCAGTAGGTGTTGTATTTTCTTTTGCTACCGCTTGCTGATCTGATAAGGTAAATGCCATCCAGATTTCTTCAATATTAGATGCTGCACGAAGTTGCTTGCATAGATTTTTATCACTTAAGCGTTCGGCTAAACTTGGTAAAATTGAGGCACACTCGCCACAACAAGCTTCAGGAATCATAACAGCAAAAATCAGATCAACTTGGCGATGATCGGGGGCTTCATACTCAATAGGATTTTCAAGTTGGCAAAATACGGCAATCGGGTTGTTGCCTTGTGGTAATTTAGCGTGTGGAATAGCAATGCCATTATTAATCCCCGTATTGCCCATTTTTTCTCTTGTACAAAGGGCTTCAGAACAAGCAATTGGATCATCACCAGTTTGTTCTGCAATTAGATTAGCGATTAATTCAAAAATACGTTTTTTACTTGAGCTAATTAGCCCTTGACGAATGTTATTTATATCTAGTAATTGTGTAATTTGCATAAAAATGAGCTATGCTTCGTTTCAATAATACCGATTAATTTAGAGTTTGAATTCGTGCCCTAAATAAACTTGTTTTACGATTTCATTATTTAGTATTTCAATTGGACTACCAGTGGCAATCACTTTGCCTTTACCTACAATATATGCTCTTTCACAAACATCAAGCGTTTCACGAACATTATGATCTGTGATTAATACACCAAGCCCTCGATCCCGTAATTCTTTAATGATATTTTTTATATCAATGACAGAAATAGGATCGACACCGGCAAAAGGTTCATCTAATAAAATAAATTTAGGGTTGGCTGATAATGCTCTTGCAATTTCAACTCTTCGTCTTTCTCCCCCTGAAAGGGATTGCCCTAAATTATTACGAATATGTGTAAGGTTAAATTCTTCTAGTAGCTCTTCTGCTTTGTCTTTTTGTTGATTATCATCAAGATCTTGACGTAGTTGTAAGATAGACATTAAGTTGTCATAGACGGTTAAACGGCGAAATATTGAGGCTTCTTGTGGTAAATAGCCAATACCTTTTTTAGCACGTTGATGCATAGGTAAAGCACTAATATCTTGTTCATCAATTTTAATTGTACCACCGTCTTGGTGTACTAAACCTACAACCATATAGAAAGTCGTCGTTTTACCTGCACCATTTGGGCCTAACAAGCCGACAATTTCCCCTGAGCAAACATTTAAACTGACACCATTAACAACTTGGCGACCTTTATAACTTTTGGATAAATGTTCTGCTGATAATACCGCCATTATTGTTCCTATTGTTGTGTTGATTGTGGAGCTGTTTTTGGATTACGTGCTTGTTGTAATTGATTTGGTAAAAGCACTGTTTTTACTCTACTGCCATCAAAACCTGCTTTTAATTGCTGTTTTTTGACATCGTAAGTAATTAAATTACCACTAATTTTGCTATCTTGTTGTTGTAAAGAAGCGTTTCCGCTAAGTTGCAAAAATTCTTTTGCAACATCATAGTGCACTTTATCCGCTTTACCTTGGACAAGTTTACCATTATCAAGTTGTTGTTGAAATGTAACTGGCTTGCCGAAAGCTTCAATCAGATCAGTGTTTTTATTGTTATCTTTTTTATTTGAACGAATAATGATGACTTTATCTGCATTAATTTTCATAGAACCTTGAGTAATCACTACCTGATCGGTAAAAGTAACTAAATTTTTTTCAAGATCAAGGGTTTGCTTATTTGAAACAACATTAATTGGTTGTTGGCTATCATTAGTCAGTGCAAACAGGGTTGTGGTAGAAAACATTAATGCAAGTGTTAAGAAAATATGATTATGGCTTAATTTCATAAGATGTTTTAACCTGTTCTTTGAGGATCGCTGTTTTCGTGCGTAAGTTACCAATAAGTTTCTTGCCACTTGTAACAAAATTTTGTCCGATAATACTGGCTATTGTATCAGAAGTTATCTCTTGTGTCGTTAGGTTAACTTCAGCTTGTTCAGTTTCAATTTTTTCTAATTTCGCATCAGGGGTTAGGTTTTGAATACGGACGTTTCCATTCAGCAAAAGATCGTTTTTTTTATTTAAAATAGCTTTGTCTGCTTTTAATACCCAGCTTTTGAGTATTTGACCATTATTCATTTCATAAATATATACTAAGGGCTTTTCAAAAATAGTTTGTTCGGTTTTAGCATAATATTTTACTGCGGTAGCACTGGCGACATACTGAATTGAACCATTAGGAGAATAGACGGTGGTACGCATATTTTTCCCAATATATTCAGGGGCATTGAGATCTGATGCGAGTTGTAAGGGTTGTGGTTGGTTTAGTGTATAAAACCAAGCCAGTAGTATAGCAGCAATAATAGCTAAAATAATATTCCAAAATCTATTCATAAATTCCTCAGCGATTAAGCAAGGGCGAATAATAGCATAATTTACTGAGTATCGTCATTGCCAGTGCATAGATTAGCGTAAAAAATCAAAGTGCGGAAAATATTAAACTATCCGCACTTTACCTATTGATTTGCTTTTTATTTTACGCTTGCCAGTTTTTCTTTTTCGAGGTTTTACCTATTCCGGGGTTAAAGGTATTGGTTGGATCGAGTTGCTGATAGAAATTTTTTAATTCAGGTTTAGCATGGTAGAGATGTCCCACATTATGTTCTGCTGGATATTCGGCACCACGTTGATCTAATAATGCTAACAGTTGTTGTTTTAATTGATGGACATCTTCCCCTTTTTTCGCAATATAATCTTGATGGAAGACATGGCACATAAAATGCCCATAATAGAGTTTATGGATAAATTTTTGATCCAATTCAGGTGGCAGAACTTCTAACCAGTCCGATTGATTGCGTGGTAGTGCAATATCCAGTGCAACAATATCTTCTACGGTGTCGTGATGAACCGCACGATAACGACCAGCAGCACCAGCGGCAACAAAGCGATGAAGCATTGCAGCTTGTGCTTCTTCAGCATTACAGATAAAGAAATCTCCTGATTTATCAGAAAAATAGTGTGTTAAAAATTGTTTTGCTTCTTCAATGCCATCACCTGCCATTTTTAATATTAAATGGTGTTCGTACTTTTGGCGGTATTCAAGCATTTTGGCTGGCAAGTGTTGAGGTAATAAGGTTGAAATAAATTGCAGTAGTTTGTCAGATAAACTTTCAGGTAAAAAACTAAATTTACTGCATATCCGATCAAAGCGATTTTTCATTGCAAAGAGTTTTGGCAGGTTATTCGTGCCAAGTTTTTTTATTGCCCAAAAGGTATCTTTGCCATATTTTGTGGCAATATCAAAACCTTCACGGTGAATAAATTCGCCTGATACAGGTAAGTTTTTAAAGCTACCTAAGATAGTTCTTCTTACCGCATTAAGATCGGCAATATCGTTAGTGCCGATATAAAAGACTTGAGTTGTTTTTTCTAAGGGAAAGGTATCAAGACGTACAGCAAAAACCATTACTTTACCAGCACAGCCTGACGCTTCATATAAACGGCGAGGATCAGCATTAAAGCGAGCAGGCGTATCTTCATCAATTTGGCGAACATGTTGGCAATAATGATGATCATGCCCTTGACCGGCTTCCAAATTAATATCTGTTGCTTGATATTGTTGTTTTTCTAGGCGTGATAGGATTTCTTCTGGGGTATCCCCTAATTCAATTCCTAGATGGTTAATTAGTTCTAATTCACCTTGTTGATTAACACGAGCAAAAATCGACATTTGAGTGTAGGTAGGACCACGTTGTACCAAAGACCCTCCTGCATTGTTACACACACCACCGATAACTGAAGCTCCAATACAAGAGGAACCGATAACTGAATGTACTTCACGATTATGTTTGGCTAATTCAGTCTCTAATTTGAATAAGGTACTACCCGGTAAGCAAACGACTTGTTGAGCTTGGTTAATTAACTGAATCTGATCTAAACGCATTGTACTAATAATAACAATATCACGATCATAATCATCGCCATCAGGGGTTGAACCTCCTGTCAACCCGGTGTTTGCCGCTTGAGTAATGACGATCACATCTGCTGCAACACAAGCTTTTAAAATGTACCATTGTTCAATTAATGAACCCGGTATGGCTACAGCGAGTGCTTTTCCTTTACCAAAACGAAAACCTTGGCGGTATGGCAAAGTCTCATTAGGATCTGTAAGCAGATATTTTTTACCAACAATTTGTTGCAGTTGTTCAATTAATGTTTGTGGCTGTGTCGTCATATTTATCTCCTACGTGTAGATAGTTATTCTACTTAACGATAGCTTGCAAATTGATCTTGTACTGAG
This sequence comes from Mergibacter septicus, assembly GCF_003265225.1. Taxonomy (NCBI): domain Bacteria; kingdom Pseudomonadati; phylum Pseudomonadota; class Gammaproteobacteria; order Pasteurellales; family Pasteurellaceae; genus Mergibacter; species Mergibacter septicus. The sequence continues at coordinate 317,317 of NZ_CP022013.1, forward strand.
AGTAACTGATCTTTGGTGAGCATAAAGATACCATCACCACCATGTTGGAATTTTAACCATTCAAAAGGTACATTAGGGAATTGTTCGATTAAATGCACCATACTATTTCCCACTTCACAAATTAGTACCCCGTTATCATTGAGGAAATCAGCTGCTTGCGCAAGAATGCGTTTAACGAGGACTAAACCATCTTGTCCTGCACCTAATGCTAATTCAGGTTCATGAAAAAATTCTGCTGGCATATCTGCTAGATCTTCTGCATCAACATAAGGTGGATTTGAGACGATCAGATCATATTTGCTAGCAACTAAATCATTAAATAAATCAGACTTAAACGGGAATACCTGATCATTAACGTTATGACGATCGATATTAATTTCAGTAACTTGTAAGGCATCGTCAGAAATATCAACCGCATCAATTTCAGTATTAGGGAATTTTTCAGCACAGGCGATTGCAATACAGCCACTACCAGTGCAGAGATCTAGAATTTGTTTTGGTTCACTTTTTAAAAAACCTGTAAACCCATTTTGAATTAATTCAGCAATCGGTGAACGTGGTACGATAACTCTTTCATCAACATAAAATTCTAAACCACAAAACCACGCAGTATTGGTTAAATAAGCAATTGGTTTACGAGTTCCTAAACGCTCGATCACCAAATGAATAATATGTTGTCTTTCTTTCTGAGTTAAACGAGAGTTGGCGTATAATTCAACGGGGAGATCGATTGGTAAGTGTAAAGCGGATAGAACAAGTTGGACAACTTCATCCCACGGATTATCATGTCCATGACCATGAAAGATATCAGAAGCGTTAAAACAGCTATATGCCCAGCGTAAATAATCTAAGAGAGAGTGCAAATCTTGACTAATGTTTCCTTGTTCTTGTTGAATGCCTACAACCAGTTCTTGATTATATAAAATCGGCGAAGTCATAAAAAAATCCTTTAACTATTTTCTGTATATTTATGAAATATATAAATTATTAGTGTAAAGTGGCTTTTTATATCATACTTTTATAATTCAATGTACACTTTAGCCAAATAAATGTGACGAAATTCTCAATTAAAGAGAAATGTTAGTAAAAAGGAAGGTTATGCAATTAAGTGATGAAGAAAAGCGTTTATTTCGACAAGCCGTACAGGGAACAAAAATCCTGACTCAAAATACGCTTGAACCACAGAGTAAATATAGAAATAGACTTAAACAAAATACTTTTTTAAAAATAGAAAATGAAAAACGCCAATTAAGGGAGCAGAACGATACCTTATTTTATTTTTCTGATGAATATGAACCACTATTAGATGAAGAAAAAGTAAAATATTTAAGATCTGGAGAAGATAAGCATTTACTTAAACAGCTTCGCCGAGGAGATTTTATACCCGAATTATTTTTGGATTTACACGGTTTAACCCGAGAACAGGCAAAGCAGGAACTTGCTGCATTGATTTTAGCCTGTGAAAAAGAGAATATTATCTGTGCTTGTGTGATGACAGGTTATGGTACTTATACCTTAAAGCGACAAATTCCACGTTGGCTGGTTCAACATCCAAAAATAATCGCCATTCATCAAGCCCCCAAAGAGTGGGGTGGTGATGCGGCGATTTTAATTTTAGTCGAAACGATTAAATAATAAGATGATGATTATTCATCAATGTAACCTAGGCTGCGTAGGGCACGTTCATCATCTGCCCAACCAGCTTTCACTTTAACCCAAAGTTCAAGATGGACTTTATTATCAAATAAACGCTCCATATCTCGGCGAGATTCAATACCGATAGTTTTAATTTTTTGTCCGTGATGACCAATCACGATTTTTTTCTGTCCTTCACGTTCAACTAGAATAAGGGCATTAATTTCATAGGTGCCACGTTGATTTAATTTAAATTGTTCGATTTCTACTGTGACTGAATAAGGTAATTCTTCCCCCATAAAACGCATTAATTTTTCACGGATAATTTCCGATGCCATAAAACGTTGTGAACGATCGGTAATGTAATCTTCAGGGAAATGGTGGATACCTTTACGCAAGGAATGGCGGACAATTTGTTCTAATTTGTGAACATTGTTACCACGTTGAGCTGAAATAGGAATAATATCTTTAAACTCAAATTGTGTAGTGATATGTTGAATAAATGGTAAAAGTTCATCTTTATTCTTAATATTATCAATTTTATTAATGGCTAATACCACTGGTGTTTTGGTTTTGCGTAATTTATTTAAAACCATTTCATCATCAGTTGTCCAATGTGTACCATCAACGACAAAAATAATTAGATCAACATCACCAATCGCACTACTTGCTGCACGATTCATTAAACGGTTGATTGCACGTTTTTCTTCAATATGTAATCCGGGCGTATCAACATAGATAGCTTGGTATTTTCCTTCTGTATGAATACCAACAATGCGATGTCGTGTTGTTTGTGCTTTACGAGAGGTGATAGAGATTTTTTGTCCTAAGATTTTATTTAATAGAGTTGATTTTCCTACATTAGGGCGACCAATAATTGCAATAAAGCCACAATAGCTTTCATTGTCTTGGGCTTCGATTATTTCTTCAGTGATTATATTGTTCATTTATTTATCCAGAGTTAGTGAATATTAGGCATAAATGCTAGATTGCCTGATATTCATTCGGTTATTTTATTTCTAAAGCCACTAATATGGCTTTCGCTGCGGCTTGTTCAGCTTTTCGCCGACTACTGCCTTTTCCTGAAACAGTTAATTCAGGTTTTGATGTTTTACATTCAACGGTAAAGGTTTGGTTATGTGCTTCCCCTTTGATATCAATAACATCGTAAAGGGGTAAAGGTAAGCGTTTCCCTTGTAGATATTCTTGCAAACGTGTTTTAGGATCTTTTTGATTATCACCGGGTTGAATTTGTGTGAGTAGTTCTTGATACCACTGTTGAATAACAGGCATAACCGCTTGCCAACCAGCATCAAGATAAATTGCACCAATAATCGCTTCAACGCAATCAGACAGAATAGAATCCCGCCGAAAGCCGCCACTTTTTAACTCCCCCGGACCTAAAGTGAGATAATCTCCTAGTTGAAACTCTCTTGCGAGCATCGCAAGTGTTTTTTCTCGCACTAAAGTAGCACGCATACGGCTAAGATCACCTTCATTTACCTGTGGAAATTTATGATATAAGGCTTCACCGATAGTAAAATTGAGAATAGAATCGCCTAAAAATTCTAAGCGTTCATTATGTAATGTTGCCGCACTGCGGTGTGTTAAAGCCTGTTTTAATAATGCAGGCTGTTGAAAGTGATAACCAATTTTCTTTTCTAATTTAATAAGATTTTGTTGCTTCATTATTACTGAATTTTTTTAAAGAAACGATCTGTACGAATTCCTGTTGGAAATTCCCCTTCTTTACGTTTGAGACTAAGTACAACAACAGTTGCTTTCCCAACTAAGTTTTTTTCAGGGATAAATCCCCAGAAACGACTGTCATTACTATTATCTCGGTTATCGCCCATCACAAAGTATTCACCTTGAGGTACAGTCCATTCACCAATCGTTTCACCAGCTTGTTTATAATAATATGGTGCAAAATTTAAGGGTTCAGGGTTAAGCAGAATCTGGTGAGATACTGCACCGTTTTCAGTTTTTTCTATTTGTGCTTCATTATGGTAAACAAATTCTGGGTTTGCTTTACCTACGGAATAGGTATAGGTCTGGCTTGAGCAGTTTTCTTTACCGCAGGCTGGTGTGATCGTTAAAGTTCGAGTGAAGGCATCGTACTTAATATGATCACCGGGTAAACCAATCACACGTTTAATGTAGTCAACATTAGGTTGAGGTGGTGCTTTAAATACAACGACATCTCCTCGTTTTGGTTCGCCAGTTTCGATCAATTTATGTTGGAAGATGGGATCTTTAACGCCATAAGCATTTTTATCTACTAAGAGAAAATCACCAACTCTTAAAGTTGGTTCCATTGAACCAGAAGGTATTTGGAATGGCTCATAAAAGAAGGAGCGTATGATAAAAATGATCGCAATAATAGGAAACATTGAAGATAAATATTCAACGCTTTCTGAAACAGGTTCTACTCGATTTTTTTCTGCGTCTGTTAATGTTTTACCACTGCGAGTTTCAAGGCGATTAATTTGGCGTTTACGTTTTGGTTCTAAGACAAACCAATGATAGCCCCAGAAAATTCCTGTGATGATTGTTAGTAGTAGGAAGATGATTGACAATACATTGGGTAAACCTAAAGCGTCAAATACCTTCCATAAAATAAAACAGAGCAGTAATAAAATCGGGAGTAAATACTTTGACATAAAGTGCTCCTTATTTCTCTTTTCCAACGTGTAAAATGGCTAAAAATGCTTCTTGAGGTACTTCAACATTACCTAACGATTTCATACGTTTTTTACCTTCTTTTTGTTTCTGCAATAGTTTTTTCTTACGGCTAACATCTCCGCCATAACATTTTGCTAAAACATTTTTACGTAATTGTTTTACCGTTGAACGAGCAATAATATGGTTGCCAATCGCAGCTTGAATTGCAATATCAAATTGTTGGCGAGGAATTAACTCTTTCATTTTTTCAACCAATTCTCGACCACGATATTGGGCGTTATCTTTGTGAACAATTAATGCGAGCGCATCAACACGTTCACTATTGATCATAATATCAACTCGTACCATATTAGCGGCTTGGAAACGTTTAAAACCGTAGTCTAAGGAAGCATATCCACGTGAGGTTGATTTTAAACGATCGAAGAAATCAAGTACCACTTCTCCCATCGGGATTTCATAGGTTAAGGCAACTTGGTTACCATGATAAACCATGTTGGTTTGAACCCCTCGTTTTTCTACACATAAGGTAATGACATTCCCTAAATATTCTTGTGGAACAAGCATATTACATTCAGCAATAGGCTCACGAATTTCAGCAATATTATTTAATGGTGGTAATTTTGACGGACTATCGACATAAATAACCTCACCATTAGTTTGTTCTACTTCATAAATAACGGTTGGGGCAGTGGTGATAAGATCAAGATCATATTCTCTCTCGAGACGTTCTTGGATTATTTCCATATGTAATAATCCCAAGAAACCACAACGGAAACCAAAGCCTAAAGCTGTTGAGTTTTCAGGTTCATAGAATAATGCCGCATCATTTAAACTTAATTTACCTAAGGCATCTCGGAAAGCTTCATAATCATCAGAACTGATAGGGAATAAACCAGCATAAACTTGAGGTTTAACTTTTTTAAAGCCGGGTAATGCTGAGGTTGCTGGATAATTGTGGGTGGTTAAGGTATCCCCTACTGGTGCTCCTAAAATATCTTTTATTCCACAGACAACCCAACCGACTTCGCCACATTTTAATTCTGTTGTATCTAGTTGTTTTGGGGTGAAAATACCAAGACGATCAACACCGTAACTTTGACCGGTACTCATCACTTTGATTTTATCGCCTTTTTTTAGTATCCCATTTTTAATTCGGACTAAAGAAACTACGCCAAGATAGTTATCAAACCACGAATCGATAATTAAAGCTTGTAGAGGAGCGTTAGGATCTCCTGTAGGGGCTGGAATACGTTTGACAATATCTTCTAAAACATCTTCAATGCCCACCCCTGTTTTGGCGGAACAACGAACTGCTTCTATGGCATCAATACCAACAATATCTTCAATTTCTTCGGCGACACGTTCTGGATCGGCTGCAGGTAAGTCAATTTTATTTAAAATTGGCACAACCTCTAGATCCATTTCAATTGCAGTATAGCAGTTAGCTAAAGTTTGGGCTTCAACCCCTTGACCTGCATCAACAACTAATAAAGCTCCCTCACAGGCTGCTAATGAACGAGATACTTCATAAGAGAAATCAACATGTCCGGGCGTGTCAATAAAGTTTAATTGATAAGTTTCACCATCTTTTGCTTTATAATTTAAGGTAACACTTTGTGCTTTGATCGTGATGCCACGTTCACGTTCTAGATCCATTGAATCAAGAACCTGTTCTGCCATTTCCCGATCAGAAAGACCACCACAGGTTTGAATTAAGCGATCTGAAAGAGTTGATTTGCCGTGATCGATATGGGCAATAATTGAGAAATTTCTTATATTCTTCATATTTAAGGTATTTTAATTGATATAGTCTTAATCTAGTCGAAAATCATAACTGGCAGATTGTACAGTAATATTTGTGAAACCGCTATATCTAACGTGGTGAATAATTAAAAGTGAAAACTAATTACTGTGACGGAAATAGGCTAAAGTCTATATTAGCATTTGACGAATGCTAAAATTGTGATTAAAATTGCACTCCTTTTTATATGGTAACTTCTGCTTAGCAATAATTATCTTCATTTTTAATGCTATATTTAGGCTTAGGTTTTTAACAACTTGCAGAAATTTAGCCAGAACGAGATAAATTTTGCCGAGCAATTTTTTAATTAGGTAGATGAAACTATGAAACGCACATATCAACCGTCAGTTTTAAAACGTAACCGCACTCACGGTTTCCGTGCCAGAATGGCAACTAAAAACGGTCGCAAAGTATTAGCACGCCGTCGTGCAAAAGGTCGTGCTAGTTTAAGTGCATAATCCGTGTACTTGTGTGATTAAGCAAGGCTTTTCAAGGGAGTTACGTCTGTTAACTCCCGATCAATTTAGATTCGTGTTTGAGCAACCTCTTCGTGCATCTACACCAACAATCACTATTCTTTCCCGTCCTAATCAATTAGAGGTTCCACGCCTAGGTTTGACCGTTGCGAAAAAGCACGTTAAGCGAGCGAATCGTCGCAATCGTATCAAACGGATTTGTCGTGAAAGTTTTCGCTTAAAACAGCAAGATTTACCCTGCTGTGATTTTGTGATTATTGCTAAAAAGGGCATTGATGAGGTGGATAATCAGACTTTGTATCTAATGTTGGAAAAATTATGGCAACGTCTCATTCGCCTTTCGCCAAAGTCTTAATCCTTTTGATCCGTTTTTATCAGGTGGTAATTAGTCCATTAATTGGCCCTCGCTGTCGTTTTACACCAACTTGTTCTGCTTATGGTTTAGAAGCAATTAGAACATATGGTGCAGTAAAAGGGGGTTGGCTAACATTAAAACGTGTACTAAAATGTCACCCTTTAGGTTCTTCCGGATACGATCCTGTTCCGCCACGAACAGAGCATCACAACCATAGATATAGAGAAAAAAAATAATGAACTCACAACGTAGTTTACTCGTTATTACCTTACTTTTTATTTCTTTCCTAATTTATCAACAGTGGGAAATAGATAATAATCCACCACCAGTTACTTCACCAACTCAATCTCAGACTCACAATAGTGCGTTACCACCTAGTTCACAAGCAGAAAACTATGCGGTGAAAGTGAAAGGAAAGGTAGTCAGCCTGCAAAGTGATGTATTACATTTAGATATTGATACTGTAGGTGGTGATGTTATTCAAGCGGACTTATTAAAATATCCAGATGAGTTACATTCAAAACAACCATTTAAATTATTACAAGATAATAAAGAGCTTATTTATATCGCTCAAAGTGGTTTAGTGGGTAAAAATGGTAGTGATAGTGTTGATGGGAGAGCTATCTATCAAACTAATGACGAACACTTTGTTTTACAAGAAGGGCAAGATCAATTAGTCGTACCTTTTACTTATCAAAAAGATGGGGTAACTTACCGCAAAATTTTTACTCTAAAACGTGGTAGTTATGATGTACAGGTTAATTTTGAAGTTACTAACAATAGTGGAGAAACTATTGAGGTTCAACCTTATGGTAAATTAACCCATACAGCAGTGGAAGATACTAGCCATGTGATTATGCCTACTTATACTGGTGGAGCATATTCATCTCAAGAGACAACTTATAAAAAATATAAGTTTGAAGAGATGGTAAAAGATAATTTATCCGTCAATACTAAACAGGGTTGGGTGGCAGTATTACAGCATTATTTTGTTTCTGCTTGGGTACCTGATCAGACGGTTGAAAATCATCTTTATACCCAGTCTTATGCGAATGATAATTTAGTCAGTATTGGTTATCGTGGGCCTGTTACACAAATTGCAAATGATTCAACAAAAACACTTACCAGCCAATTATGGTTAGGACCAAAATTGCAGCAACAAATGGAAAAAGTGGCTGACAATTTAGATTTAACCATTGATTATGGTTGGGCATGGTTTATCGCTAAACCATTATTCTTGTTATTGCAATTTATTCATAGTTTAGTTCATAACTGGGGATTAGCTGTCATTGGCGTTACTATCGTGGTGAAAGCACTACTATATCCACTTACTAAAGCCCAATATACTTCTATGGCTAAAATGCGAATGCTGCAGCCGAAAATCCAAGAAATGCGTGAACGTTTTGGTGAAGATCGCCAACGTATGAGTCAAGAAATGATGGAATTATATAAGAAAGAGAAAGTAAACCCATTAGGTGGTTGCTTACCAATCTTATTACAAATGCCTATTTTCATTGCACTTTATTGGACATTCTTAGAAGCGGTTGAATTACGTCAAGCTCCATTCTTTGGTTGGATACAAGATCTTGCTGCACCAGATCCATACTATATTCTGCCAATATTAATGGGAGCATCGATGTTATTATTACAAAAAATGTCACCAACACCAGTAGCTGATCCAATTCAACAGAAAGTAATGTTATTGATGCCAGTAATCTTTACCTTCTTCTTCCTGAATTTCCCATCAGGCTTGGTATTATACTGGTTGGCATCTAATATTATTACCATAGTACAACAACAACTTATTTATCGTGGTTTAGAGAAAAAAGGATTACATTCTCGCCAGAAAAAATAGTATTGGATAGAATTAGATTGAAAAGGCATCTCTTTGAGGTGCCTTTTTCGCTAGAATTAATAAGCATAAGGAAAAAGAGATGTTAACAGAAACAATAGTTGCACAAGCTACTGCACCTGGACGTGGTGGTATAGGTATTTTGCGAATTTCAGGACCACTTGCAGTTCAAGTTGCTGAAAATGTGTTAGGCAAATGCCCTAAACCGAGAGTGGCAGAATATTTACCCTTTAGAGATAGTGATAATAGTATCTTAGATCAAGGAATAGCACTTTATTTTAAAGCACCAAATTCCTTTACTGGTGAAGATGTACTTGAATTACAAGGGCATGGTGGGCAAGTTGTTTTAGATTTATTGTTAAAACGAATTTTACAAATTAAAGGAATTCGTATTGCTCGTCCCGGTGAATTTTCAGAGCAAGCGTTTCTTAACGATAAAATGGATCTCGCACAAGCGGAAGCGATAGCTGATTTGATTGATGCGAGTTCTGAACAAGCCGCACGTTCCGCATTAAAATCTTTACAGGGAGAATTTTCAAATAAAATCAATCAATTAGTTGATAAGATTATCTATTTGCGTACTTATGTCGAAGCTGCAATTGATTTTCCTGATGAAGAAATTGATTTTTTAGCTGATGGTAAAATCGAAGGGCTGTTAAATGAAATTATTGCTCAACTTGATCAAGTTCAAGCTCAAGCGAAACAAGGTTCATTGTTGAGAGAAGGTATGAAAGTGGTGATTGCTGGACGACCTAATGCAGGAAAATCTAGTTTACTAAATGCGTTGGCAGGAAGAGAAGCGGCAATTGTAACTGATATAGCAGGTACAACCAGAGATGTTTTAAGGGAGCATATTCACTTAGATGGAATGCCTCTCCATATTATTGATACAGCAGGTTTACGAGAAGCGACTGACGAAGTAGAGCGTATTGGTATTGATCGAGCGTGGATAGAGATTGAACAGGCAGATAGAGTACTTTTTATGATTGATAGCACCACAACGCCTGAAAGTGATCCTGCAAAAATTTTACCTGAATTTATCACACGCTTACCTTCTTCATTACCCATTACAGTTATTCGGAATAAAGCAGATTTAAGCCATGAAATAGAAGGCATTAGAGAAGAAAATGGTTACTCTGTTATTCGCTTATCAGCTAAAACGTCTCAAGGGTTAAGCCAATTAATTGATCATTTAAAACAGAGTATGGGATACCAAACGGTAACTGAAGGCGGATTTTTAGCTCGTCGTCGTCATTTAGAAGCGTTAAATAAAGCGGCTGAACATTTAGAGTTAGGGCATATCCAACTCACTCAATTCCACGCAGGTGAATTACTGGCAGAGGAATTAAGAATGACACAAAATGCTTTGAGTGAAATTACAGGTCAATTTACAGCAGATGATTTATTAGGCAATATCTTTAGCTCTTTCTGTATTGGGAAGTAAAGAATATATAAAAAATTATGAGATAGGTTCTAGATTATGCTGTTTTGAATGAAAGCAACAAGAAGGTAAAACAGCAGTATTAAATATCGTAATCGTTAGTTTCAAGTGAAGGTCTAGACCTATCAATTTATTATATAGGTTTGTTGTCAAATGAGATTTTAGTATCAAGAATAATATTCTGATAAGTTGTCTAGTGATTGGTTATTAAGCGACTAAAACCTTTGCTAATCCGATGTCCCATGCTTGAGTTGGAATTTTTTTTACTTGCTGGCAGGCATAGGCTAAGCCCACTGGGTAGATTGACGTTTGCTGCCAGTTTTGTAAAGTACGGTCATAAAAACCCCCACCCATTCCTAATCGATTATGTTTGGAATCAAAGCCAACTAAGGGTGTGAAGATGATGTCTAATTGGTTCAAGGGTAATATTTGGCGTACATCTAGCTTAGGTTGAAATATCCCAAATTTATTTTTTACCATTGCGGTGTTAGGTCGATAATTGATGAATAAGAGATAACCGGGACTAAATGGGTGTAATACGGGAAGATAAACTTCTTGTTTTTGTTGCCATAGAGCGTGAATTAATGGGGTGGTATCAATTTCGTGATCAAAAGGTAAATACAAGGCGATATGTTTAGCTTGGCGTTGTTGAATAAGTTTTAACGCTTGTTGGCTAATATTTTGGCTAGCTTGTTGTTGCTGATTGAGAGAGAGTTTTGCTCTTTTTTGGCGTAAAGTTTGACGTAATTGTTGTCTTTGTTGGCTAATTTGTTGTGGGGTTTTTGTCTGTGGTATTGCTAGAGAAATGGTTGATGGGGCTAGCATAGTAGTGTCTTTATTATTAGAAGAAAATGAAGATCCCGGAAATGCCGTTATGAGTGTCAGTCCTTGAACCCAAAGGTTCAAGGGAGTCGGTAAGGCAACTTTTAGGCTTCTCAGTTCAGCGAACTGCTGAGCTTGCTCACCAGTTGCGGGTAACCAACTCTAAATAATGCGAGTATCGGCTCAGGGACATAACCCATTGACGAACATTCCAGGAAATTTGTAGGAATACTACCGTAAATTTAGCATTTTGACTAGGTTTAAACACAGAAAATTAAAATTGGATTCCTTATTTCTGATTGTCTGATGTTAAATTAATCCGTAATGGGCGAGTATTAGCTAAAATATCGCTGAGAGAATGATCCATTTGTTGAATACGATCTGTTACCACATTAGTTTGAGTGCTATTTTTGAGTTTTTCCTGTTCTAATTCATAACTTAGATTTAAACCCACAATCGCTAAGACTTTTTCTAGTTGTAAGATATTGGTGCGAGCTTTTAATTCATTAACACGTTTTTCTAAGTTTGCAGCGGCAATTTTTAAGGCTTGGTGTTGATCTTCTGGGCAACTTAACCGTAAATTTTGACCAAAAATATGCAAATCAATATTTTTAGACATAGATTTACCTCTTTTATTGATTTAAAGGAGAGAATACGAAGTATTATGCCATAGCTACGCATTTTCGTCATAGTTTAATTGGTCGTAAATAAATGATAGTGGTAGAATATTGTTTTTAAAAATTTGATCGAAAATTAATTATGTCTATTACTTCATTACAATTTAATCAAGAACTAAAACAAGCGGGTATTTCTTTAAATGGGGTTGAGTTGCACGGTTTTTTAAGTGGCTTAATCTGTGGTGGTATCCAAGATGATAGTTGGCAAACCTTGATGTTCCAGTTTAGCAATGATAATCACGCTTATCCCACAACTCTATTAACGCAAATAACGGATTTTTATCAAAAAACCAGTCAAAAATTAGCTGATGTTGGAAGTTTTGAGTTTTCTCCTGACTTAGGTGGTAATGAAGATCCTTTTTCTCGAGCAGATGCTTTAAGCGAGTGGACAAATCATTTTTTGCTTGGCTTAGGTTTAGCACAACCGAAATTAGATAATGAGCAAGGTGATATTGCAGAGGCATTGGCAGATTTGAGAGAAATTTGTCAGCTGGGTTATGATTTAGATGAAGATCAAGAAGAATTGGCTATTGCATTAGAAGAGGTTGTGGAGTATATCCGTACGATTGCAGCATTATTCCATACCTATTTTTCCAGCACTCAAATTCAAAAAACTCAGGTGAGTGTACATTAAATTATTAATTATCTAACAACGTAGGTGATATATGGATCTCAGTTATATGGCAGAATTGCCACAACAAGATTTTCAACAACGGCGGCAACAACTTTTAGCACAAATGCAAGATAACAGTGCTTTGTTAGTTTTTTCTGCCCAAGAATGTTATCGGAATGCTGACTGTGCCTATCCATTTCGACAGGATAGTTATTTCTGGTATTTAACGGGATTTAATGAACCTGATTCTGTGTTGTTATTAAAGAAAAAGGGACAAAGTTGGCAAAGTGTGATTTTTGTTCGTCCAAGTGATCCCTTAATGGAAACTTGGAATGGTCGCCGTTTAGGGGTTGAGAATGCGGCTGAAAAATTGTTGTTTGATCGTGCAATAAGTGTTGAAACATTGGATAGTGAGTTAACTAAGCTTTTGAGTGGTGTAACTACGCTTTACTATGCTGAAGACATACAGCCGTGGGGCGATAAACAAGTGAGAAAGTTACTTTCTACAATGCGAAAACAAAGTCGGCAAGGGATTAAAGTACCATTAGAACAACATTGTTGGCGATCTTTATTAGATGAAATGCGTTTGTTTAAATCTGATAATGAAATTCGTTTAATCCAACAAGCTGGGCAAATTTCGGCGTTAGCTCATATTCGTGCGATGCAACAGTGCCGCCCTAATTGTTTTGAATATGAATTAGGAGCTGAGATTGTTCATGAATTTAGTCGTTTTGGTGCAAGATTTGAGGCATATACATCAATTATCGCAGGTGGTGAAAATGCGTGTATCTTGCATTACACGGAAAATGATATGCCATTAAAAGATGGTGATTTGGTTTTGATTGATGCTGGCTGTGAGTTTGCAATGTATGCGGGGGATATTAGTCGGACTTTTCCTGTCAATGGTAAATTTAGTCAACCGCAACGAGAAGTTTATCAGATTGTTTTAGAGGCTGAAAAAAAAGCGATTGAGTTATTAGTAAATGGTAGTTCAATTAAGCTAGCCAATGAAGCAGTGTTACGTATTCTAGTCGCTGGCTTAGTTAAACTTGGGATCTTGCAAGGAGAAGTTGAGCAACTGATTGAAGATAAAGCGTATTTACGTTTCTATATGCACGGCTTAGGGCATTGGCTAGGTTTAGATACACATGATGTTGGTGACTATGGTACTCAGCGAGACCGTCTGTTAGCACCGGGAATGGTGTTAACTGTTGAACCGGGATTGTATATTCCAAATGCTGAAGATATTCCTGTTCAATATCGAGGGATTGGGATTCGGATTGAAGATAATCTTTTAATTACTGAGTATGGCAATAAGAATTTGACCGCAGCGGTTCCGAAAGAGATCGATGAAATTGAAAGGTTAATGCAAGGTAATATTTAATCATTAAGTGGTGAGTAACGTTTATGCAGCAGTACGATATTATTATTAACGGTGGTGGGATTAATGGTTTAACTTTGGCTTTGGCGATTAATAGTTTTTCCCAACCACGTCAATTAAGGATAGCGATTATTGAACGTTCACCACATCAACACCACCAAGGTACGGGATTTGATGCTCGCAGTATTGCATTATCCGTTGGAACTTGTCGTAAATTGGCTAAAATTACATTAGCGAACCAAACTAATTTATGGCAGCAGTTTCAACCTTATATTGAACCTATCTTTAATATTCATGTTTCTGATCAAGGGCACGCTGGATTAGTTGAGTTTAGTGCAGAAGAATTGCATTTATCTCAACTTGGTGCGGTAATAGAATTAACTGCCGTAGGCGAAGTACTTACCAAAGCATTGCAACAAGCACCTAATATTGATTTTTATTGTCCAGAACAGATTACCAGTGCTGAGTTTTCACCACAGCAAGTAAAAGTCTGTTTGTCTAATTCAATGGAATTAACCTGTTTACTATTAGTCGGGGCTGATGGTAGCTACTCTAAAACGGCTAAAATGGCAGGAATTGAAACTTCTATTGTACGAGATTATCAACAAACCGCTGTGATAGCGAATATTTTATCTAGTGAACCACATCAAGGTAGAGCTTTTGAACGTTTTACCTCACAAGGACCACTTGCTTTATTACCGCTACAAAAGAATCTACTTTCACTGGTATGGTGTTTAAAAGAGGCGGAGCAGATCCTTTCTCTAGATGAAGATACTTTTTTACGACATTTACAACAGCAGTTTGGTTGGCGATTAGGACGTTTTAAGCAAACAGGGCAACGTTATGCTTACCCATTGTGTTTGTCTCAAGCTGAACGTCATACTGCAACTCGCTTGGCATTAGTTGGTAATGCAATGCAAAGCTTACACCCAATTGCAGGACAAGGGTTCAATTTAGGAATAAGAGATCTTTTTGCTTTAGCTAAAGCGATTGCTGATTGTCAGGATATTGGTTCTCCTACTATGTTACAAGCTTATACTCAAGCACGTCTTAATGATCAACGCCGTACAATCACATTAACTGATAGTTTAGTTACTATTTTTGCAAATGATTTTTTACCGCTACAAATCACTCGAAATTTAGGTTTAGGTTTGTTAGCTAATTCAAAATACTTACGACAACAATTTGTAAAACCAATGTTAGGTTGGGTATCTGCTTAGGGAAAGAAAATGAAAAGTTTTGATCTTGTGATTATTGGTGGTGGAATGGTTGGTTTAGCTTTGGCACAAGCTTTGGCGCAGGCTAATTGTCGTATTGCGATTGTTGAAGCTTATCCACCTGAACAACAATTAGAACAGATTGGCAATCGAGTCAGTGCTTTGAATTTAGCTTCTCAAGCTTTTTTAGAACAACTTGGCGTGTGGCAACAGTTACAGCAATGGCGAGCCACGTCTTATGCGGCAATGCAAGTATGGGAAAAAGATAGTTTTGCTAAAATTACGCTAGATACGAAAGGATTGGGCGTTGAACATCTAGGGCATATTGTTGAAAATCATTTGATTCGTCAGGCTTTATGGCAGAAAGTAAGTCAGAATCCAAATGTTGAAATTATACTCGGTCAACCACATCAATTAGGGGTGAATGACAGTAATGCGATTTTAAGTTTAACCCATGGAGAAATGCTAGTTGCTAAATTAGTTGTTGGGGCTGATGGTGCAAATTCTTGGTTACGTCAACAAGCCGATATTCCACTCAATTTTCGAGATTATCAACACACGGCTTTAGTGTGTAATGTTGAAACCACTGAACCGCATCAACAAATTTGTCGTCAGATTTTTAGCCATAATAGTATCCTTGCTTTTTTACCATTGCATCAACCTAATCTCAGTTCAATTGTGTGGTCTTTAGATCCATTACAAGCTAGAGAGTTAGTGGCTTGTGATGAAAAAGACTTTAATCAAGCATTAACAGTAGCGTTTGATAATCGTTTAGGCTTAACTCAGGTACAATCCCCTCGTAATATCTACCCACTTACCGCACGTTTTGCTCGAGATTTTGCTCAAGCTAGAATTGCTTTAATTGGTGATGCGGCACATACCATTCACCCTTTAGCTGGATTGGGAGTTAATCTTGGGTTTATGGATGCTTTGGCTTTAGCTGAACAGATTACCACCAATTTAAATGCAGGTTATGATATTGGTGATTATCGTCGTTTACGTTATTTTGAACGTTGGCGAAAAACTGAAGCAACAAAAATGTTGACTGCAATGCAGGCATTTAAAACCTTGTTTGAAGGGAGTACACCGATAAAAAAATTGATTCGAGGAGCAGGCTTAACTTTTGTTGATAATTTCTCTCTAATAAAAGAACAATTTATTCTTCACGCTACGGGCTTATCTGGCGATTTACCAGAGAGCGTAAAGTATTGCTTAGATTTTGTCTAATAGGCAAAGTGTGGTGAGTATTTTTCCGTTTTTTCTACTAATTGCTCTAATGATATTTTTTCAAAAAGTGTTTGATATTTAAGTGGAAGACGGTTGAATAACAGATGGAGATTTCGGGCAGTAAAATCAACATCTAAAATACTACAACGAATAGGTAGGTGAGAGAATAATTTAGGTGTTTTAAGTGCAAGTAATACCCCATCTTGCCACAGAATCAGAGCGTCATTTTCAGTGATATTGCTAAGTATAGCGTTTAAAAAATGTTGATCGTAGTGAGCATGAGCAAAGGTGTAGAGCATTATTTTTTCCTAAAATTAGAAGGTTAAGATTTTTTCTGCTTGCTGTAATGTAGCAAAAAAAGATTTTTGATCTAGTGGTTGGCAATTTAGTTGTAAATCTTGGATATTAAGTTGATAGCGTTCTAAATCTGGTTGATAGATAAAACGGTTTTCAATTTCGTATAGATCCAAGAGTTTAAATACCGCTGGCGTATTTTTTTGTAAAATCAGATCTGCTTGTTGTTGCACTAAGAGATTGCAGATCCCATCATTAAGAAAAAAAACACTGAGTTCATTTTCATCACAATAGGCAGCCATTGCCAGTAAAGCATCTAATCCTTCACGGCTACGGCTATTTCCGTAAGGTGGTTGGGTAAAAACAAACGCAATTTTCATAGTGTTATTACTCGATCTGCTAGTAGTACCGCTTGACTAAATTCCCCTAAACCTGTCAGAACAAAACCATCAGCCAGATTATTTTGTTGATGATTAGCTGATGTTTCAGGATTAACAATCCCTCGTCGTTGTGCTGCTGCAATACAGAGAGATAATGGAATGTTATGTCGCTTAGCTAACTGCTGCCACGCTTTAACTAAATTAAATTCATCATTTGCAGGGTAAACAAATTGGTTTCCATGGGTAACGCCTGCCTGTGAGAAAAAAATTTGGGTAATTGTATGCCCTTTTGCTAATAGTGCCTGTGCGATTTGATAAGCTAAAAAAGAGGCTTGGCTACCATAAACAGGCTGAGTGATAGATAAAACGTAGCGCATTATTTTTGTTCGTCCTGCTTGATTTGACGAATATAAAGATAAACAGTGTGGCGAGAAATATCTAATCGCTCAGCAACTTGATTAATAGCATCTTTAATATCAAAGATACCTTTTTCAAATAACGAGATCACAATCTGACGATTTTTATTATTATTGGCAACATTCCGATCGTTGGTAATATCTTCAATTGTTTGTTCAACAGTTTGTGCGACTAATTCTTCAACAGAAGATGCAAAGTTTACTTCCGATGTTCCTCGAGCTTGCTCTTGGCTAGGTAACAACCCTTGTAAAAATTGGGACATTGGAACATCAAGGTTAAAATTGATACATAATAAGCCAATAATACGTTGTTGTGGGTTACGGATTGCTATACTGATTGATTTCATTAAACCGTTGTTTTTCGAACGAGTAAAATAAGGTTGAGGAGTGCTTTCAGTCGTCATTTGATGTAGTGAGCGTAATGCGAGATCTGTTAGTGGAGAACCAACTTGACGGTTTGTATTATGCCCATTAGCAATACAGATAGCAGAATGTTGCAAATTTTCTAGAGAGTGCAAGACGATTTCACAATGAGAACCAATTAATGCTGCTAAGCCTTGAACAACAGGGATATAAGAGTTAAGTATATTATGATCTTCAACACTGAAAGGGGGATTTTCCCCAGAAAAATTATCATCATCAAATAGATCTTGCTTATATTCGTTCACGTTTTTCTTCCTATTAAAATAGAAGCAGCGAAACTGCTTCTATATCTAGATAAGGTTAATTATTTATCGGCAGGTTTATGCGATAAAAGTTCAATCTCAAAAATGAGAGTTGAATTTGGTGGAATAGCACTGCTTCCGCTTTTACCATAGGCTAATTCAGGTGGGATAACAAGTTCAATTTTTCCGCCATCTTTAATTAATGGAATACCTTCAATCCAACCCGGAATCAAGTTATCTAAACGGAATTCAATTGGTTCGCCACGTTGATAACTACTATCAAAAACCTTACCATCAATTAGAGTGCCTTTATAGTTAACTTTGACGATATCACTTGGTTTGACTGTAGTCCCACTGCCTTGGCGTTCGATACGATATAAAATACCCGATTTAGTGCTTTTTACACCTTTTTGTTTTGCAAATTCAGCACGGAATTTATCGCCTTTTGTTGTATTTTCTGCTGCAATTTTATCAAGCTCTGTTTGGGCAGCATTCGCAAGAGTAGTTTGTAATAGTTGTAATTGTTGGCTAAAAGCAGCATCGTCCATTTTGCTTTTGCCATTTAAACTGTCTTTGAAACCAGCAATAATTTCTTTATTGTTATAGTTAATATAATTTTTTTGGCTTTCAGAGAGTTGTTCAACGTTTTTTGCCATTAATACGCCTAGTGCATAAGATGATTGATCAATAAATTTAGGATCTTTTAATGTATCGCTATTCGCAAAGGCTGGTGCACTAACTATCGCAGTGATGAGACTTGTTAGGAATAGTTTGCGTAACTTTTGCATATTTAAACCTCATTTATTTAGTTTTAGTAGAAAATTTGTTTCTCACTAGGAATTATACGTATAATAGCGAGAGTACCTTTCATTATAGAAAGCCACTTATTTGATGTAAATAAAACTGAAGAAAAACTATGAATAAATTGTTATTTAATCCAGAACGTCTTGATGAACTCGAAATGAAAGTTACTTTTCAAGAAAAGGTAATTGAAGATTTGAATCAGGCTTTAGTAGAACAACAATTTGTGTTAGATAAATTACAGTTGCAAGTAAAATATTTAGCACAAAAGTTAAAAACTATCCAACCTTCTAATGTTGCTACTCAAGCAGAAGAAACGCCACCACCACACTACTGATTGAAGCACTATTTAGTAAAATGTGGTGATGGCTTTGTCGCATATTAGGTTGAAGGTTTAATTAATCTTTTAATGGAACGACTAACATATCAATCGCAATAGAATTCATTACTTGGCGAGTTGAGGACATTAATTTACTCCAAAAATCTTGGTGATGACCAACTACTAATAAATCAACATTATATTTTTCGATTGCATCGGATAAAACTTGTTCTAAATCACCGCTACCACTTAATGTTTCCGCAATTGGGTAACCTGCTTGATTAGAGAGTTCGACCAGAGCTTGGTGGGTTTCATCAGAAATACGATCTTGCATTGATGTCATATTGATATCAATTAAGCCAGTGTAGAGATCGGAAAAATTAACATCAACATGAATAATCGAAAGTTTCGCTTGATTTCTTTCAGCCACTTTTTTCGCTTTTTCAATTAGAAAAGTGCTTTCTTCAGAAAGATCGACCGCAACTAAGATGTGGTTATACATTGTGTACCTCCGAATACGAACTTAATGATCAATTTTTATTAGAAATACTATCACGAGTGTTAAAAAAAAAGTATGCATTAGATCACACAAATAAAAATTTCATTATAATTAATCGCATTATTTTCGTTGAAAGCGTTTTAGAGGGATATGGCAATGAATAAAATAGATAGAATGCAAAAGTTTATTGAGATTATTGCTCGGTTGCGGGATCCTAAAAATGGTTGTCCTTGGGATCTTGAACAAAGTTTTGAAACGATGTCGCCTTATGTTTTGGAAGAGGCTTATGAAGTTGTGGAAGCCCTTGAACAAAATGATCCTATTAATTTAAAAGAAGAATTAGGTGATCTCTTATTACAAGTTGTGTTTTTAAGCCAGCTAGCAAGTGAAGCAAATCTTTTTACTTTTGATGAGGTGGTAGAAAGTGTGAGTGAGAAGATTGTACGGCGTCATCCTCACGTTTTTGGCAAAGTTAAAGCAGACACCAGTGAGCAAGTATTACAAAATTGGGAACAAATTAAGCAACAGGAACGTCAAGAAAAGGCACAATATTCTGTTTTAGATAATATTCCTTTAGCTTTACCTGCATTAGTTCGTGCTGAGAAAGTACAAAAACGTTGTGCTAAAGTTGGGTTTGATTGGGATAGTGTGTCGCCAGTGGTGGAAAAAGTACAGGAAGAATTAGATGAAGTAAGACAAGAGCTTATCCGAGAGCCACAAAATCAGCAAGCGATTGCAGAAGAAGTAGGCGACTTGTTATTTGCTATGGTGAATTTAAGCCGACATTTAGATCTACAAGCAGAGCATTTATTGCGTAAAGCAACACAAAAGTTTGAACGGCGTTTTAAGAAAGTAGAGCAAGAGGTCAAGCAACAACAAAAAACATTCGAGATGATGAATTTGGTTGAATTAGATCTAATCTGGGATCAAGTTAAACGAGAAGAGCAAGAGTAAAAATAAAATCCACTTTTCAATAGATAAAAGTGGATTTTTTTATGGGATTAATTTATTTCCAAAATTGCCACCAAGATTTTTTAGTTTTACTGGTATCTTGTGAAGTACTCGTTTCAGTTGGTGCAATGACACTAGTTGGTGTAATGATAGGTGTACGATCAATGGTTTTTTCTGATAGAGGATTATCTAACTGAAAGTCAGTAACCAAACCGTTTTGATTGAAATTGATAGTTAATTTATGTTCGATAGGTTTTTCGTGTCCATTTTGGATGAGTTGAACATAGTACCAAGTAAGTGAATTAAATGGATCAACGAGTAGTGGAGTTCCAAGTAAGTATTGAACTTGCTCCGCTGTCATACCTTTTTTTAATTGTGCCACTTTATCGCTTTCAAGATAGTTGCCTTGTGGTACATCAATACGATAAACGAGTTTATTTAAGGATGAACAGGCGGTAACACCAAAAATAAGCGTTAATATCATTAAAACAGATTTTAATTTCATACTGTTTTTTACCTTTATTATTTACAAAATTAGAAAAAAATCGTTCAGATAATACCTAAACCTGTGATAAATGCAACTTATTCTGCGGTTTGTTTGCGTAATTGGTCTTTTAAATTTGGTGGTAAACCTTGGATAGTCAACGTATCTGTTTTTTCATTCCAGAAAATACGCTGGTTTAGTAAAGCTAGATCGAAACTTAGCGTAATACCTTTCCCTGAACCTGATAATTTCGTTAAACTTTTTAAGGTTGAACGAAGTGGTGGAATACTTTCTTCTAAACCATAATCTTGAGTGTGAGCAAACTCAGCGAAATTTTGTTGGTTTAAGGTTGGCATTGTTTCGGCTAATTCCGTGAGAGTAATTTCTTCCCCGTTACTTAGCTGATTTTTACAGTAATCAAAAACTTGCTTTTTGACAGCTTGAGTTTGTGGCATATTGAGATCTGCTTGTTCACAATAATCGCTAACTGCTTGTAGTAAACATTGATTTTGAGTTTGAGGATTTAACCCTTCTTCGGCAGATAAGAAATCCATAAAAAAGTCACCAATTTTTCTACCTACTCGCCCTTTTAGAAAGGTGAGGTAGCGATTAGAGTTAGCGTTTAGTTGTAATTCTGTCAGATTGATACGAGCAACAATATCAAAGCTATTGAGATCGAGGTAATGCGTCTGTTGGATATTTAACCCTTCATCAACTAGCATACTGGTTTTATTATCAAGTAGTGCAATAAAAAGATAATCTGTGGCTAAAAATTGATAGCGAGAAAGAATAAAAGTCCCTCCCGTAGTAAAGGTATATTTATTTAATTCTTGGCTCAGCATTGCAGCACAATTTTGGCTAAAGGTAAGAAAATCTCTCTCATCTTCTAAATATCGGTTGAGTTCTTGGGCAAAAACGGAATTTTCTTGGAAGACTGCATAAGATTTATTTTTTCCTTGATATACTTGATGAAGTTGCAACATCATTTGCCCAACATCTTGATCATTGGGTAATAGTTCTTGACGTAAATGGGTAATAAATTGGCGAGTAGGTGGATTTTCAACACCTTCTGTAAGATCTTGTTTGGAAGTTGGATCAAGGCTAAGTTGATGCAAAACAATCTGGTTTACATAAATTGTCATAAGAAAACCTATTACTATTTGAATGAAAATAGCCATAATTATAATAGATTTATCAGTGCTTTTTTAGCGATAATCTACAAAAATCTGCTATCATAACCAGATACGATATTATTTTAACGAAGAGACAAGTGTATGGCATTTCATTCAAAATACCCGAATCAACAAGTTGAAGAAATTTTAGCAGAATTAATTACTGTATTAGAGAAACACCAAGCTCCATTAGATCTCTCTTTAATCACATTAGGTAATACAGTAAGTAATTTATTAATTAATAGCGTTGGCAGCCCACAAAGATTGGTATTAGCTCGAGCATTTTCACAAGCATTATTAGATTCAATTGAACAAGTAGAAAAAGCATCAAAGCATTAAACTTTAGTTAAAGGAACGGGTAATGTTGCGGTTTCAGCGAGAGAAGATCTATCAAAATCGAGAAGAAATTTCTCGTAAAATTACTTGGGGACATTGGTTTGCCTTTTTCAATATTATTTGGGCGATTATTATTGGCTCACGTTATGCGTTTCTTTCTGATTGGCCAAGTACCTTTTTAGGGCGAGTGTATTTTTTTATCAGTATTCTTGGCCATTTTAGTTTTATTGTTTTTGCGTTTTATCTGCTATTAATCTTTCCACTTAGCTTTATTATAAAAAATAACCGTACTTTTCGTGGTGTATCTGTCATTATTGCGACATTATCAATTACAGTCTTATTAATGGATACTGAAATTTATAAACGATTTTATATTCATTTATCTTCAATGGTCTGGGATTTGGTGGTGAATCCTGATAATGGTGAATTATCTCGAAATTGGCAGCTTTTTTTCACACCAATGCCCATCATTTTGCTGGTACAGATGCTATTTTCGCATTGGTCGTGGCAAAAGCAACGTAGTTTAGAAAGACAGAAGTGGATAAAACCCGTTTCTTATCTATTCGTTTTCGCTTTTATTGGTACACATTTAATCTATGCGTGGGCAGATGCCACTTTTTACCGCCCAATCACGGCACAACGTGCGAATTTACCACTTTCTTATCCATTAACAGCGAGATCATTATTAGA
The DNA here is from genome assembly GCF_003265225.1 of Mergibacter septicus. Classification (NCBI taxonomy): domain Bacteria; kingdom Pseudomonadati; phylum Pseudomonadota; class Gammaproteobacteria; order Pasteurellales; family Pasteurellaceae; genus Mergibacter; species Mergibacter septicus. The sequence continues at coordinate 340,506 of NZ_CP022013.1, forward strand.
AAAAACAGGGTTATTGGATCGGTTAGATCTTGAAGCTAAAAGTACAGCTAATGGGCGAAATGATGCGTATCCGATAGAATATCCTAAACGTGCGTTACACTATACTAGTGGTTTGGCACAACAACCGAATATTCTTTTGATTAATTTATCGGGCTTGCGTTATGATGCAATTACCGCTAAAAATATGCCAGAACTGGCAAATTTTGCCACGATGTCAGCAAATTTTACACGTACTTATGCGGCGGGAAATGATCCTCAACGAGGTTTAGTTGGAATTTTATATAGTTTAAGTGGTAGTTACTTAGATAGTATACTATCACAACGGATTGAACCTGTATTCTTACAACGTATTGCTCAACTGGATTATCAAAGAGAAGCATTTTTCAGTGGTAATCAATCTCATTCATTAGCACAGTTATTGAGTTTTACCCTGCCAACCACGCAACTGGTTAATGATCCGCTTTTAGTTAAGCATTGGCAAGAGTGGTATCAACATTTACCAGAGAATCGCCACTGGTTTAGTTTACTTAATTTCAATTTATCGCAAGCAGTAGAGACAAAACTAAAACAACAGCAATCCACTACCGATAAGCTAAGTTTAGAACAAACCTATCAACAAGTTTTAGTCGATACAGATCAATTATTAGCACAAATTTTGACGACATTAGGTGAAGAATTAGAGCATACCTTAATCATCATAACCGCAGACGTAGGTTACGATTTTGATGCGACATCCGTACAACTTGGAAATTTTTCACCTAATTTACTGCGAGTACCCTTATTAATACATTGGCAATCAATAAAGCCACAAAGTTACCAAAGATTATCAAGTACATTGGATATAGTACCGACCTTACTACAAGAGGTGTTCCATATTGAAAACCCAACGATAGATTATGCGTTAGGTAAAAATTTATTTAGTGATGATCCCGCTGGTTGGAGATTAGCGTCTAATAACCGCTGGCACGTTATTATTACAACCAATGGCGATCAGTATCAAATTGATTTAAAAGGAAATTATTATAAATATAATCAGGAATATCAAGAACAGCGTTCTAGCCGTCCGCCGCTAGGTTTATTTTTATCCGCTTTTGGTAAAGACCGCAGTTTTATTGAAAAATAATTTGATTAAAGGAAAGAAAAGAATGAGTAGTTCAGTATTGTATTTTCTTATTGTCGTGTTATTGGCAATCATTATTTTGCTATTTTTCATTGCAGAAAAACGTAAACGAGAGGCACTCGAAACTCAAGTTAATTTAGCGAAAAATATTGATGATTATAATCAATTAGTTAACAAAGTAGAGCAGTTATCACAATTAAAACAGCAAGCCGAACAAGACAAAGTTAAGGCAGAAACGAGGCTTGAAGGGATATTAACGCAGTTGAATCAAAGTCAACAGACTCTACAAGAGAAAGAGCAACACTTAAACCAGCTTTTTACAAAAATTACCGATCTTTCGCAACAACTTACCGAATTAAGAACGACACAAAATGAACGAGAGAAACATTTTGCTGAATTACACCAGCAAAGTGAACAGAATAAAGCACAATTAGCCCTTGAATTTCAGAATTTAGCGAATCGGATTTTTGATGAAAAAAGTAAAGGGTTTATTAATACAAGTCAGTCGTCGTTAGATACTTTATTAAAGCCCTTTAGAGAACAGATCGAAGGTTTTCAGAAGCGTGTCAATGAAGTACATTCTGAAACTTTAAAAGGAAATGCGACTTTAGAAGCCGAACTCAAAAAAGTCTTAGAAATAGGCTTAAATATGTCGCAAGAGGCAAATAATCTCGCTTCTGCTTTAAAAGGGAATAAAAAAATTAGCGGTAATTGGGGAGAAGCACAGTTAGAGCGTACTTTACAAACAGCAGGCTTAGTTGAAGGCGATCATTATATCAGCCAATTCAAAGCCAAAGATCAAGAAGGAAAGTTACGTTATCCTGATTTTGTTTTAAAGTTGCCTGATGATAAACATTTAATTTTAGATAGTAAAGTGTCTTTAGTCGCTTATGAAAAAGCGATAGTGGCAGAACAAGAGAGTGACATTAATTTACATTTAAATGAACACGTTGCAGCTATTCGTCAGCATATTAGCGATCTTTCAAGTAAAAATTATTCTGATTTAATCGGAATAAAAAGCCCTGATTTTGTATTGATGTTTGTTCCGATTGAACCTGCTTATATTGAAGCTTTACGCCATGATCCAAGCTTATTTAACTTTGGTTATGAAAAGAGTGTGATTTTAGTGTCGCATACTACGTTAATGCCGATTTTAAGAACAGTAGCAAATTTATGGCGAATTGAACAAGGGAATGCACAAGCGAGAGAGATTAGTGAACGCGCGGGTGAAATTTATAATCAAGTTTGTGTTGTGGCTGAACGTTTAATGAAACTTGGTAATAGTTTAAATACCGTTAGCGGTCATTACAATAGTACGGTGGTAGCCATGGTTGGGCAGCAAGGGCTACACGGTAAAGTTGAACGCTTTAAAGCGTTATCAACCAAAGCAAATAAGTCTTTACCTCATATTGATCTTCTACAATCAGATATTGAAAATAGCCGTTTATTACCTTTAGTTGATCAGAATTAATCTTGAAAAAAATCGAAAGTGTGAAACGTAATTTGAGGTTGTACAGAATTAATACTCATAACATAAAAGAAGGAAAAAGAAGATGTATTTAATCAGGAGAGTAATGGTAATGGTTACTTTGTTGATAGTAAGCCTAATTCCATTATCATCTAATGCAGAGAATATTGAAAAATATCAGAATGCTAAGATAGCAGTGAATTATCAAGGAAGTGTTGGGCAGTTAGCCCAAGATATGGCATATCGTTTGGGGATTGGCTATTACACCAGCAAAGTCGATCCTAATGTTAAAGTCAAGGTGGCACAAAATAGCAGTAAATCAATTCAATTTTTATTAGATACGGTTAATGCTCAACTGCAAGAGTCAAGTTTACAGTTTATTTTATTAAATGATCAGGTAACTTTAGCATTAAAACAAAAAGGGAGTGATAACTACATTGGCCCAATTACCTTTGAAGAAAGTAATGCTGAACAGACAAATGATGTGATTTCAACGCAACAGATCGCCGTAGAAGATCAAGCAAGTGCGGAGAAAAAAATGAAAGAAATTATTGCATTAAGTCAGGATCAAAAGTTGTTAGACAAATATGCTCAGCGGAAACAGCCAGTCTATCGTATTAGTGATGCAAAAGCGGTTAATTTAGAACAAGTGAGAACTACCAAAATTAGTACATTTCTTATTTTTGCGAAAGATGTTGATGTTAATAAGTATAAGATTGAAGGGAAATTCCAAGAGATGACTAAGTTGAATAATGTGGTTGCAATTTTACATACTAAGCAGCAACCTACTGATAAAATTACAATTATTGCACCGAATGGTACAAAACAAGAATTGATTAAAGTCCCATAAATTAAGGTTTAAAGTGAAAGTTAGTTTAGCAGATACAATGCCTTGCCCTTGTTGTTCTGGTCAGTTATATCAAGAATGTTGTCAGCCCTTTCATCAAGGAGAGCCAGCCTGTAATGCTGAACAGTTAATGCGTTCTCGTTACAGTGCTTTTGTCTTAAATAATGTTGATTACATTATTAACACCACCCTACCTGTACAACAAATTAGCTTAGATCGCCAAGCGATTGCCGCTTGGAGTAAGCAGACGAATTGGGATGGTTTAGAGATTGTACGCTATTTACCTAAATTAACGGCAAACCACGCAATGGTCGAGTTTAATGCTTATTATCTGGAACAGCAAAAACGCCTTGTTCATCAAGAATTATCCCTTTTTGTGTTTACAAATCAGAGGTGGTATTTTGTTGATCCTAACGTACTGGAAAAAGTATCGCCTAAACAGCCTTGTTTATGTGGTTCTGGACGTAAATATAAACAGTGTTGTGGGCAGTTTTTTCGCTAATAATAGATCACCTTGAAGGTAATAATGATTGCTGATCCTTTTTTCTTTCTAATTGATTTTGAACAAGAAAAGCCGATTATATGTCCTTTAGCTGAGATGGCTGAGTTAGGATTATTTGTACAAATGCCGGGAATGGATAACTTAGCGGATTTACCCGAAGCGATAAAGACAAAGGCTTTGCCTACATTACAATGGCAAACTTTCCCTTTGCCGTTTGAAACTTATCTACAAGGCTTTAAAACAGTACAACAAGCCATTCAATTAGGGAATAGTTATTTACTCAATTTAACTTATCCAACGTTACTGAAAACCAATTATAGTTTGTCTCAACTGTTTCTAGCGACACAAGCACCATATAAATTGTGGTATCAAGATCATTTTGTTTGTTTTTCTCCAGAATGTTTTGTGCGGATCAAAGGGAATACCATTTATTCCTATCCAATGAAAGGAACGATGAATGCAGAACAAGCAGAAGCGAAGCAACAACTTTTAGCTTCAGAGAAAGAGTTGTGGGAACATTATACTATTGTCGATTTAATCCGTAATGACCTTGCGATGGTGGCGAGTAATATCCAAGTTGATCGTTTTCGTTATTGTGAAAAGATTATCACAGAACGAGGGGCTATTTGGCAGACAAGTTCAGAAATTAAAGGGGAGTTATCTTCTGAATGGCGTCAAGATCCTCTACAAATTTTAACTAAATTATTGCCAGCAGGTTCAATTAGTGGTGCCCCAAAGCAAAAGACCTTAGAAATTATTCAACAAGCTGAACAACAAAAAAGGGGATATTATACGGGAATTTTCGGTTATTTTGATGGTGAAAACCTCGAAAGTGCCGTGATCATTCGCTATATTGAACAGCAAAATGAAGCCCTGTATTTTCGTAGTGGTGGTGGGATTACTGCACAGAGCCAAGTAGCAGTTGAATATAATGAGTTACTAGAAAAAGTTTATTTACCACTCAAAAAGATCACAAAATGAAATCAAGATCTGCACAACAATCTCTGTTTCCGCTTTTTGAAACGATAGCGATTAAAAAAGGTAAAGCCCAGAATTTAGCCTTACATCAAGCTCGTTATCGCCATTCATTATTGCGTTATTATGGTTCGGTACAAGGTGAGGTGAATTTAGCTGAGCTTATTCAAGTTCCGACCAATTTAATCGACAGTGATCTAATTCGTTGCCGTATAGATTATAACCATTCACAGCAAAAAGTGCAGTTTTTTCCTTACCAGCCACGCCGTATTCGGCATTTCCAGCCTCTTATTTGTGAGCAAGTAAACTATGTTTTAAAATATAGTGATCGAACACAGTTAGAGGCTCTTTTCGCACAGCGTGGTAATTGTGATGAAATTATTATTGTTCAAAATGGAAAATTGACGGATTGCTCAATTGGAAATTTAGCCTTGAAACGGCAAGGTGAGTGGTTCACGCCAGATACCCCTCTTTTATTTGGAACAAAGCGGCAGCAGTTATTGCAGGAGCAACGCATACATCTACGATCTCTTTCTTTGACTCAGCTGGATTTATTTGAAGAAATTTGTGTTATAAATGCACTAAATGATTTAGCCTAAGCAAAAGGTGAAGATGTTTTTAGGAAGAAGAGCAAAATGCAAGAGATAAAACTGTTGGTGGTAGATAATAATGACTCTTTTACTTATAACTTAGTGGAGCTATTACGCCAACTGCAACAGGAATTAGGCTTGGAGATTACTGTATGCCCCGTTGGTGAGTTGAATCTGGCTGAGGTTGATCGTTATACCCATATTCTTTTATCCCCCGGTGCTGATATACCAATGGCTTATCCACAAATGTTTGCATTATTGGCTGATTATCATCAAACGAAATCAATCTTAGGGGTATGTTTAGGACATCAGACTTTGTGTCAGTTTTTTGGTGGGCATCTCTATAATTTAGGTCAAGTACGACACGGACGAAATGGACGTTTACAACAACTAGCCCCCTCTCCATTATTTACAGGCTTGCCTTCAGACTTTGAGATTGGTTTATATCATTCTTGGGCGATTAGTCAGCAGGATTTTCCCCAAGTGTTAGAGATAACGGCATTGTGTAATCAAGGGATTATTATGGCAGTGCAACATCGGCAATATCCACTATATGGTGTCCAGTTTCACCCAGAATCTTTTATTACCCAACGAGGAAAAGCTCTACTAAAAAATTGGCTTTTAACAACAAGAAATAGGTAGAAAAAAAGGTAGATAATGCAACAAAAATTAAGGCTATTTTTTGCTTTTATTCAACTTTTTGGAAAACGTATTGCCCAAAATAAACTTTCGCAAGCTGCAGGCTATTTAACTTATAGTACTTTGTTAGCGATAGTGCCTTTAATTGTGGTGGTATTTTCTTTCATTGCTGTTTTTCCCGTCTTTGATGAGTTAAGTAATGAATTAAGAACATTTATTTTTCATAATTTTGCGCCTTCAGCAGGGAATGTGGTTGAAAGTTATGTAACACAATTTGTAGAAAATACTAAAAAAATTAGTGCAGTAGGCATTTTAGGGTTGATCGCAGTGGCTTTAATGTTAATTCATTCGATTGATAAAACCTTAAATGCAATTTGGACTAATACGCAGAAACGTTCTTTATTTTACTCTTTTTCTATTTATTGGATGATTTTAACAATCGGCCCTTTACTCATAGGGGTTGGTATTGCTGTAAGTTCATATATTTTTTCATCAAAAATATTTTATGTTAATACCTTGCCTTTTGGGATCAGAGTATTGACTGTTGTTCCTTTTATTTTAACTTGGCTTGCTTTTACTGCTATTTATTCAGTTGTACCGAATACCAAAGTAAATATTAAATATGCCAGTTGTGGTGCATTAGTTGCTGCAATTTTCTTTACTTTAGGTAAAGCTGCTTTTGCTTGGTATATGCGTTCTTTTCCTTCGTATCACCTCATTTATGGTGCATTAGCGACTATTCCTATTATGATTGTATGGGTTCACCTTAGTTGGTTAGTGATTTTATTTGGTGCACAACTTACAGCAGTATTAGAAGACTTACATTTATTTAAGCAAGGTAAACTAGGATTAGATTTGCATTTCACTACACAACAACAAGAACCGCAACAAGAGGATAAACAATGATTGCATTAATTCAACGAGTAACCACCGCTAAAGTAACAGTTAATCAACAAGTTGTGGGTGAGATTGGTCAAGGATTATTAGTTTTTCTTGGGGTAGAGAAGGGCGATGATGAGGTAAAAGCACAACGTCTTGTACAACGTGTTTTAGGTTATCGTGTTTTTAGTGATCAACAAGGAAAAATGAATTTAAATGTTGAACAAGTTGGTGGAAAACTGTTAATTGTATCGCAATTTACTTTAGCCGCAGATACCGCTAAAGGTATGCGACCGAGTTTTAGTCGAGGTGCTGAACCAAAAGAGGCTGAACGGCTTTATCACTATTTTTCGCAAAAATGTGCAGAAACAGTCAATATCGCACAGGGGATTTTTGCTGCCGATATGCAGGTATCTTTAGAAAATGATGGACCAGTAACTTTTTGGTTACAAGTCTAGGAATTGATGTTATAACGATAGTTAGATAGTTAAGAAAAGGTTGTAATTGGATTAACGTAAATAGGAATGATCAAAATGAAAAAATTACTGATAGCAATCCTTTTTAGTGCGATTTGTAGTGCTGGAATGGCTAATGATATTAATGCGAACTTAAAAAGCGAGTTAACCAAGTTAGGGATAACGGATGTTGAAATTAAAGATTCACCTATCGCTGGTTTAAAAACAGCAATTACCGAACGTGGTATTTTATATCTCAGTGATAATGGTAAATATATTTTACAAGGTAATCTATACCAGTTGACTGAGAAAGGACCAGTCGATGTTGCCAGTAAGCTTTTATTAGAACGCCTGAATAGCTTTGCAAATGAAATGATTGTTTTTCCAGCAAAAAATCAGAAATATGTTGCAAATGTTTTTTTAGATACCACTTGTCATTATTGCCATATTTTGTTTGCAAAACGTAAAGAATATAATGATTTAGGAATCACATTACGTTTTTTAGCTTTCCCACGAGCAGGGCTTGATAGCCAAGCAGCAAAACAAATGGAAGCAATTTGGGCAGCAAAAGATCCTGTATTTGCCTTAACGCAAGCGGAAGATAATGGCAAATTACCTACAGTGCTAAAAGAGCCTAAAATAGTGAAAGCACATTATGCTTTAGGATTACAATATAGTGTAAGAGGAACACCAACAATCGTGCTAGATAATGGAGAAGTAATTGGTGGGTATTTACCACCAGATGAATTACTTAAAGTATTTCAAGAAAAATAGTCTATATTTTCAATAGCTTTTGTCTATAATATTTCAAGGTTAGAATAAAATACCGAGATCATCGGTATTTTATTTTTGTGTTTATTGTTCTGATCTTTTTTGTTTTGTTGATCAGAGAGTCATTGGAAATCAGTGTGAAAAAAACTATTCGTCGCCGTTCCGTGCAAAATATTCCTGTATTGAGTGGTAATCCATTGCTGGATCGCCTCTATGCAGCCAGAGGAATACAAAATGCTACCCAGTTAGAGTTAAGTCTCACGGCTTTATTATCGCCCGTGAGTTTGAAAAATTTAGAGCAAGCGGTAGCATTATTGATTAACGCATTTAAACAGCAACAACAGATAGTTATTTCAGGTGATTTTGATGCAGATGGTGCGACAAGTACAGCATTAGCCGTGCTTGGCTTACGCAGTTTTGGTTTTCAGAAAGTAGATTATTTAGTCCCTAATCGTTTTGAACAAGGCTATGGTTTAAGTGTTTCAGTTGCACAAGAAGCTATTGAGAAAGGGGTTGAGTTATTAATTACAGTTGATAATGGTATTTCTTCCTTTGAGGGAATCGCTTTTCTGAAAAAACAGGGGGTATCAGTTTTAGTTACCGATCACCACCTACCAGCTGAACAGTTACCTGAAGCGGATGCAATAGTTAACCCGAATTTATCGGATTGTACTTTTCCGTCTAAATCCTTGGCAGGCGTGGGAGTAACCTTTTATCTTTTAGCGGCATTGCGGGCAGGAATGCAAAAAGCAGGATTATTTATCCAACAACCACCGCCTAATTTAGCGACTTTGCTTGATCTTGTTGCATTGGGAACTGTTGCTGATGTTGTGCCATTAGATCAGAATAATCGTATTTTAGTTTCTCAAGGATTACAACGTATTAAAAATGGTTTTTGCCGTTGTGGTATTAAAGCGTTGGTTGAAGTATCACAACGTAATCTTGCAAATTTAACCGCCACCGATCTAGGATTTGCAATTGCACCACGCCTTAATGCTGCAGGTCGTTTAGATAATATGTCGATTGGAGTAGAGCTATTACTAGCTGAAAGTATGGAGCAAGCAAGAGCCTTAGCTTTAGATCTCGATCAATTAAACCAAACTCGTAAAGAGATTGAGCAAGGAATGAAGGCTGAAGCTATCAGAATTTGCCAAAACCTCGCTGCCATATCGCCATTACTAGATGATAAGCAGCAACAAACTACTCAATTACCAGTCGGCTTAACCTTGTATCAAGCTGACTGGCATCAAGGAGTTTTAGGTATTTTAGCAGCTAGAATTAAGGATAAATATCATCGCCCTGTTATTGCCTTTGCACAAGAAAATCAGGAAAACAGCAGTGAACTATTATTAAAAGGTTCTGCACGTTCAATTAATGGGGTACATATGCGGGATCTTTTAGAGCGGATTGATACGCTTTATCCAAATTTAATTTTAAAATTTGGTGGGCACGCAATGGCGGCAGGATTAAGCATTCGAGCTAGTGATTTTGAACGTTTTTCCACTGTATTTAACCAAGTTACAGCACAGTTTTTAGATCAAGATAGTTTAACAGGGGTGATTGAGAGCGATGGGGAACTCTCTGCATTTGAATTAAATTTAAATACGGCAGAACTGTTACAGCAGGCAGGACCGTGGGGACAACATTTTCCAGAGCCAGTTTTTGATGGTGAATTTAGAATTTTACAGCAACGTTTAGTTGGTGGTAAGCATTTAAAAATGTTATTAGAACCGATGAATGGTGGCGATTTACTTGATGCAATTTGGTTTAATATCGATCTAGGATTATATCCTGATAATTCGATTAAAAGTGCAAAAATTGCTTATAAATTAGAGATAAATGAGTTTCGAGGTAATCGACAGATACAATTATTAGTCAGTTATCTTGAACCACTTGATTAACCTATTTAATATATCGACCATTATCAATATAGTGAGGTGAAATAAGATGAAATTAAACTATTTTTTATTTCTAGTATTAGCCGTTTTATTGCCTTTAAAAGCGATTGGTGAAACGTATCAATTTGAATCAGGGAAAGATTTTCAAACTTACAAAATGCCAATCGGGCAGGCAATTTTGCCAAATGGAAAAGTACCTATCCAATTTTTCTTTCAATATAATTGCCAACCGTGTTTGACCGCATCAGATAATTTGAGATTATATCTCAAACAATATAGCGATAAAGTATCAATAGATAATATCCCTGCTGCCGTGAAAGATGAAGAAGCCCACGCTAAGATCTATTATGCTTTGAAAAGTGTAAAAGGCAGTGGTATTGCGGATCTACTACTGTTTGATAGTACATATGCAGATAAAAATAGTAAATACACTGAAACCTTTAGCAACTGGTTACAACGTCATAGTATTAACCAAGATTCTGTTGAAGAAGCAATTAATTCTCCATCAGTATTATTGGAAACCAAACAGGCTATTGAGAATACTCAAAAATATGGGGTAGTTACTGTACCTTTTGCAGTGGTTGGTGGGCGTTATGTGTTGACTAAGAGTACCTTATTTAACAGTGATTATACGACTGACGTGTTAAATTTTTTAGTCAATAAATTACACGAACAAGAAAAAGAAGTGAAAAATTAATAAAAGTAAGGACATTTATGGCGATTGGTATTGTTGGTGCGATGGCACAAGAAGTAGAGATTTTACGTAGTTTAATTGAAGGCTGCCGTACGACAGAGATTGCAGGCAGCAAAATTTTCCAAGGTAAAATTAATGGTAAAGATGTTGCTTTATTGCAATCAGGGATAGGCAAAGTTGCCGCAGCGGCAGGGACAACAGCATTGATTTTAACCGCTAAGCCAAGTTGTATTATTAATACGGGATCGGCTGGTGGACTGGCAACTCAATTAAATATAGGTGATATTGTTATTTCTGATCAAGTCGCTCACCACGATGCCGATGTAACCGCTTTTGGCTATGCAAAAGGGCAATTACCTGCTTGTCCAGCAGCATTTCGTGCCGATTCAAATTTAATCTCTTTAGCTAAACAAGTGGTTACAGATCAGGGACATAATGCAGTTGAAGGAATGATCTGTTCGGGGGATCAATTTATTAATGGTGAAAAAGCAATTCAACGGATTCGGCAGGATTTTCCAACTGCAATCGCAGTAGAAATGGAAGCTGCTGCAATTGCTCAAGTTTGCACTGCCTTTCATTTACCTTTTGTCGTTGTGCGTGCGATTTCTGATGTGGCTGATAAGGTTTCTCATCTCAGTTTTGATGAATTTTTACCTTTAGCAGCAAAAAATTCATCTAGCATTGTGTTGTCAATGTTAGCTAAGCTTTAAATCAATTTTAATCTTTTGAGATATTTTAAGACATTGTTGATTTCTACTGATCTAGATTTTAAAAAAATCTAGATCAATTTAATTTTATCGTAATAGATCCATCTAGGGTTTATAGTCAAATAGGACGAAAATCTCTATTTAATACGGATGATTTGAACTCTCCACTTAAACCTAGTCAGGCTGATTTTGACACAGTTTTAGAGCACGATGATATTGTTCTCCAAGTAAAAGAAATTAATCATAATTTGTATTTTTTCTATTTGTGTAATGTGTATAATTTGATTGTTCTTTATAGTTGTAATTTTCAATTAAAGGAGGGAAATTATGATTTCTGAAACTGAAAAAGAAGCTAGACGGGAAGCTGTTGAATACGCAAAATCTAGTGTGGGATTGGAAGGAATTACGCTATCTCAAGAGTTGCTAGATATTGCTGATAAATATGTTGAGGGGTTACTTACTAGGGAGGAATTTACTAGAGAATATATTACAGCAGTAAAAGCTGGAGTATAGTATGAGCAAAGGCTATTCTGAAGAAGAAATAAAGGATAAGTTATCATTTATCCGTTTATCAGAATTAAGAGAAAAGCCTATAAAAGGTAATTTTGATTTAGAGCATTTAAAGAAAATTAATGCTTATATTTTTCAGGATAGTCCAAATGTCGCAGGAAAATTTAGATCTGAAGTTTGTAGTAATGAGTTGTGGCAGAAAAATCGTACTTATCCGAAGTTTGGTGTAATTACTGTCTGTTACAGTCCGATGGATAAAAAAAGTATAAAAGACGCTGAAAATGTGTTGAGTTCTATAAATATAGAACGTATGAAGGGATTGAATCAAAGCGGGTTAGCTAAAGAAATTTCTGATATATATAAAATGCTTGATCATTTCCACCCATTCCCAGATGGAAATAGCAGAACTCTTCGAGAATTTACTCGGACGCTATCTGAGGAAGTAGGGTTTAAATTAGATTGGTCTAAAAATTCTCAACAAGAAATTTATTTAGCCAGAGATTTTGAGGTAAATTCAATCACTTTGTCAAAAGTTTCTGACCAAAATCAAAAATATTTTCTTATGGATGAAATTGATGCTATTTTAAAGCACCCTCAATATAAACCATTGGAAAGTATTATTAATAATTCTTTAAGCCCATTAGTACAGCAGAAATCAAAGAAAACAAAAGTGTTTTTCTTTTAAGCGAAAACGGGTTAAAAAATAGCAGCGAGAGAAAAATATCTGAAAATAACTTGACGATTTCTGCGAAAATTCTTATATTTACCAGCCTTAAAAGTCCTTTAACGGTGAGGTGTCCGAGTGGTTGAAGGAGCACGCCTGGAAAGCGTGTATGTGCGAAAGTGCATCAAGGGTTCAAATCCCTTTCTCACCGCCATTCTGAAAATGAAGCATCTGCAATGAGTGAGAGATTAGTTGAAGTCAAGAATCTCACCTTTAAACGTGGTGAACGAGTCATCTATCAAGGGTTAAATTTACATATAACCAAAGGTAAAATTACCGCAATTATGGGGCCGTCAGGAATAGGAAAAACCACGCTATTAAAACTTATTGGCGGACAACTCTTGCCTGAATCAGGGCAGATCCTTTTTGATGGAACAGATATTTGCCAAATGTCTTTGTCCTCTCTCTACAAAGCTCGAGAAAGAATGGGAATGTTATTCCAATCTGGTGCGTTATTTAGCGATCTTTCTACTTTCGATAATGTTGCTTTTCCTCTCAGAGAACATACAAATCTCCCTGAAGTACTTATTCGTAAAATTGTTTTAATGAAACTGCAAGCCGTAGGATTGCGTGGTGTCGCTGAGTTAATGCCAAATCAATTATCTGGAGGAATGGCAAGACGAGTTGCATTAGCTAGAGCTATCGCATTAGATCCTGATCTCATTATGTATGATGAACCATTTACAGGACAAGACCCGATTAGTATGGGGGTGATTGTTAGTTTAATTAAACGCTTAAATCAAATAATGAACTTGACCTCAATAATTGTTTCACACGATGTTACAGAAGTAATGAGTATAGCTGATTATGCTTATATTATTGCGGATAAAGGTGTTATTGCAGAAGGCACGCCACAACAGCTGCACACTAGCCAAAATCCTCAGGTGATACAATTTCTATCTGGACAAGCAGATGGTCCTGTACAATTTCATTATCCTGCAAAACCTTATATTGAGGAGTTATTCTAATGTTAGCGTTTATTTTGCAGAAAATTACAGGCTTAGGGGAAAAGGTTATTCATTTTATTACTATGTTAGGGCGATCAGCCTTAATGCTTAGCGGAGCGTTAATCGGACGCCCACAATGGAAGAAAAACTTTCCTTTAATTATCAAACAATTATATGTTTTAGGCGTACAATCTCTTTTAATTATTTTACTTTCTGGTCTATTCATTGGTATGGTTTTGGGATTACAAGGCTATATCGTATTAGTCGATTTTTCAGCTGAAACGAGCTTGGGGCAATTAGTTTCTTTATCTTTATTAAGAGAACTAGGGCCAGTGGTAACAGCATTATTGTTTGCTGGACGAGCAGGTTCAGCCTTGACGGCTGAAATTGGCTTAATGAAAGCAACCGAACAGTTATCTAGTTTAGAAATGATGGCAGTTAATCCGCTACGCCGTATTATCGCACCACGTTTTTGGGCAGGCGTTATAGCTATGCCAATTCTTGCGATAATTTTTGTTGCCGTAGGCATTTTAGGTGGTGCATTAGTTGGTGTAGAGTGGAAAGGAGTTGATAGTGGCAGTTTTTGGTCTGTGATGCAAAATACTGTTCAGTGGGGATATGATATTGGCAACGGGATTATTAAAAGTATCTTTTTTGCAATTGCGGTTGTCTGGATAGCATTATTTAATGGCTATGATGCGATTCCCACCTCTGAAGGTATCAGCCAAGCGACAACAAAAACTGTTGTTTATGCCTCTTTAGCGGTATTAGGTTTAGATTTTGTGCTAACGGCAGTAATGTTTGGTGGCAGTTAAGGTGAGTATAGAAAAAATAAGTAAATTGGTTAGATGTTACTTAGAAAATAGGGAAAGATGATGAGAAATTTAGTCAAATATGAGTTTTGGGTTGGAATATTTCTATTATTAGGTATAGCAGCTTTGGTTTTTTTAGGCTTAAAAGTTGCGAATATTCAAAGTTTTAGCCAAGGAAAGACCTATCAAATTGAAGCCGTATTTGACAATATCGGTGGTTTAAAAGTACGTTCTCCACTAAAGCTTGGTGGCGTGGTCATTGGGCGAGTGAGTGCTATTAGTTTAGATCCAAAAACTTATCTACCATTAGTAAAGATCAATATTGCTCAAGAGTATGATAAGATTCCAGAAAATAGTTCGTTATCAATTAAAACTTCGGGCTTATTAGGCGAACAATATGTGGCATTGAATCTTGGCTTTGATGATGGTGAAACGCCGATGTTAAAAAATGGCAGTAAGGTGGTAGATACCAAATCTGCTTTAGTGTTAGAGGATTTAATCGGACAATTTTTATACGGGAATAAAAGTAACAACTGATTGAACAATAGGGTTAGTGGTCGTTTAGGAGGGGAATATGAATAGCGTTTTACGGAAAATGGGAGCATTTTTTCTTGTCTCTATGGTGTTGTTAGGACTAGGGCAAGTAGTAAGGGCAAACGAATTGACGCCAGAACAGTTAATGCAGCAAACTGCAGATAAATTGTTTGGTGACATTAAAGAAAATCAAGCTAAGATAAAACAAGATCCTAATTACTTACGTCAAATTGTCCGCCAAGATCTGATGCCTTATGTTCATTATAAATATGCTGGTTCTTTAGTTTTAGGTGCATATTTTAGATCGACTTCACCTGAACAGAGAGAACCGTTTTTTAATGCTTTTCAGCAATTTATTGAACAAACTTATGCTCAAGCATTAACCTTATACCATAATCAAAAAATTATTATTGAAAAACCGAAAGCGACCAATTCAGATAGTAATATTAGTGTGATCCGAGTGGTAGTCGTAGATGGCAATAAGCAGAATAACTTAGATTTTTACTGGCGTAAAAATACCCGTACTGGAGAATGGCAAGTTTACGATATGGCGGCAGAAGGGGTGAGTATGATTGCTACCAAACAGAAAGAATGGGCGCCGATTTTGCGTAAAGAAGGGATTGAAACCTTAACTAAACAGATAGAAAAATCAGCAAAAGATCCTATTGTATTTAGTAAATAAGGGTGAATATGGTGGCATTACAGTGGGAAATAGAGTCAGCAGAAACACAAAATCAGATTAATTTAAAAGGTGATTTAACACGTTTCACGCTATTTCCCTTATGGCAACAACGTCAACAAATCCTAGCCACACTTCAAGCTAATTCAAAGATTATTTGGAATCTGATTGGTATACAGCAAATTGATTCAGCGGGATTTGCTTTTTTATGTGAGTTGCTAGTGGCAAGTGCTAAAACAGGTGCAAGTGTTAAGATCACACAAGTTCCTAATCAATGTGAAATGTTGGCAGACTTATTTGATTTGACTGAATTATTTCAGACATTTCGCTAATTTATTCAATGATTTAAGGTAAGTAAAAACTTATGAATACAGAAAAAATAGAACAAATTTTAAAAGAACATTTAGATCTGAAAGAAGTGTATGTGTCTGGCGAAAACACCCATTATCAAGTGATCGCAGTGGGTGAAATATTTAACGGTCTTTCACGGGTTAAACAACAGCAGTTAATTTATGCACCGTTAATGGAATATATTTCGAGTAGTGCTATTCACGCATTAAGTATCAAAGTCTTTACCCCTGAAAAATGGGAACGTGAACGTATGTTTTATTTATCCACTTAATGGAAGGAATAGTGAGTAAGATGGAAAAATTCCGAGTTCAAGGACAAACTCGTCTTGAAGGTAAAGTGCAGATTTCTGGGGCGAAAAATGCGGCTTTACCAATTTTATTTGCAGCAATTTTAGCTGAAGAACCTGTTACTTTAACTAATGTTCCTAAGTTACGTGATGTTGAAACAACCTTAAAAATTTTACGTCAGTTAGGGATAAAAGCTGAATGGCAACAAGATAGCACGGTGATGATTGATGCCAGCCAGATTAGTTCTTTCACCGCACCTTATGAGTTAGTGAAAACGATGCGAGCTTCTATTTGGGCATTAGCCCCCTTAGTTGCACGTTGCCACCAAGGGCAAGTCTCTTTACCGGGGGGCTGTTCTATTGGCGCAAGACCAGTTGATCTACATATTACTGGTTTAGAAAAACTTGGAGCGAAGATTCATCTCGAAGATGGTTATGTTAATGCGAAAGCAGAACAGGGCTTAACTGGTAACAGAATTGTGATGGATAAAGTGAGTGTAGGGGCAACTTTATCTGTTATGACGGCAGCGACTTTAGCCAAAGGGACTACCATTTTAGAAAATGCCGCAAGAGAACCTGAGGTTGTCGATACCGCTGAATTTCTGAAAAAAATGGGGGCAAAAATTCAAGGTGCTGGTATGGATACCATCATTATTGAAGGTGTCGAACGCTTGCACGGTTGTCAACATCAAGTTATTCCTGATCGAATTGAAACAGGGACTTTCTTAATTGCCGCTGCTGTTTCGGGTGGAAAAATAGAATGCCAAGGGACAAAAGCCGCTCATCTTGATGCCGTTTTAGAAAAATTACGAGAAGCTGGTGCTGAGATTGAGGTTGGCGAGGATTGGATTAAATTAGATATGCAGGGTAAACGTCCGAAAGCGGTAAATATCCGTACCGCCCCATATCCCGGCTTTCCAACTGATATGCAGGCACAATTTAGTTTATTAAATATCGTGGCAGAAGGAACAGGCATTATTACTGAAACGATTTTTGAAAACCGTTTTATGCATATCCCTGAGTTAATTCGTATGGGAGGAAAAGCGGAAATTGAAGGCAATACGGCTATTTGTTATGGTGTTGAACGTCTTTCTAGTGCGGAAGTAATGGCAACCGATTTACGTGCTTCAATTAGTTTAGTCATCGCAGGGTGTATTGCGAAGGGAGAAACCATTGTCGATCGTATTTATCATATTGATCGAGGATATGAACAGATTGAGGCAAAATTACAAGCTTTAGGCGCAAAAATTGAACGTTTTTCAGTATAATACTTGCAGAATAGTTTTCTTGAATTGACCGCTTCTGAAAAGGGGAAAGATTATGTTAGATCCAAAAAAAATAGAAGATATTGCACGCCAAATTCACAATAATTTACCGCAAGGGATTAAGAATTTAGGGCAAGATTTTGAAAGTAAAATTAAACAGATTTTACAAGCTCAACTAGCAAAACTTGATGTAGTGAATCGAGAAGAATTTGATGTGCAGACCCAAGTTTTATTGCGGACACGTCAAAAATTAACTGAGTTAGAAAAAAAAGTAGAACAGTTAATAGAACAACAAACTAAAGCCGAATAATTTCGCTATAGATCCCTTTGATTTAAAAACACTACTGATGTTAAGTAGTGTTTTTTTTGTTAAAAAAGATACTGAATTAAGCACTATAATCTAATTCAAAACCTAGTTGTTGCAGTAATTGACTGGTTTCAAACAAAGGCAATCCCATAACACCACTATAACTACCAGATAATGTTTGGATAAATGCTGCCGCTTTGCCTTGAATAGCATAAGCACCCGCTTTATCTAAGGGCTCACCACTGGCAATATAACTATCAATTTCTCGCTGACTTAATGGTTTAAAGGTGACTTCGCTTTGTTGTAAACAGGATAATTGCTGCTTTTCAAAGCTAAGTGTTATCGCCGTTAAAACTTGGTGAGTGCGACCCGAAAGCTGTTGTAACATCGTTTTTGCAACGATTGGGGAAGCGGGTTTGCCTAAAATTTGCTGATCTAAAGCAATACAGGTATCGGCGGTCAGTATCGGCAAGTATTCATTTGTTTTTCTGGCAATAGCTTGTGCTTGTTGGTTTTTTTCTTTTGCCATTCGCATCACATATTGTGTTGCTGTTTCGTTAGGGTGTGGGCTTTCATCAATTTCAACTGATAATACTTTGGCAGTGATACCCAGTTGTTGTAACAATAACAAGCGTCTAGGGCTATTTGAAGCGAGAATTAATTCTACTGACATTGACCTTTCCTGATAAAAGATGAAAAAGATAAGTTAGGATTAGCTATATTTTACCTGATCCTTTATCATCTAGCAGGCTGAAATTAAGTAAACCAAATATTAATGGATAGAGTTAGATTAATGCCACAATCAAAGAATCAATTAATCGCACAATTATTATTACAGGTAAAGACCTTTACGCAAAAGTTAGGGCTATCAGATAGTCAGTTATCCCAACCCATAGAACTTGAATGCCAAGCTACTTATTTTACTGAAAATGGCTTAACATTAGCTGAGTATTTACAACAAATAACTAGCAGTATTTATCAGCTAGAACAGATAGAAGATCTTGAGTTTTTGTCGTTTCAAACTGAACGGATCTATACTCAATTTAGAATTTTGTATGATGCTATCCATTCTAGACAAGCCTTATATGTCAATCATCATAAAAAGAAGTCTAAACCGTCAAACAAGGATAAATTTTCCATTCACCAGTTACCACCTAAGCAACGTTTGCCTTTATATTATGACGCTTTACAAGCGTTGAATCAGAAAATCTACCATTTAGAAGATCTTGCCTTTCAAGCCCAAAATCTGGCTGATAAAGAGCATTATCAACAGCAGATCACCATTACATTACAACGTAAGCAACGTTGCCAAGATGCGATTGATAATTTAGAAGAATTTCTTGCATTTCAGCAACAACAAGCAAAAGTTAGCAAATAAGATTTGCTTTATACCGCTAATTCAAGCATTTCTTGAGCATTAGCAAGTGTATTTTGTGTGATCTTACTTCCGCCGAGTAAGCGAGCTAACTCTTTCACCCTTTCAGCATTAGATAAACATTTCATTTTGGTTTCTGTTTGATTGTCTTTTGAATATTTTTCTACCAGATAATGTTGATGCCCGTGAGATGCAACCTGTGGTAAGTGGGTAACACATAAGACTTGGCATTGTTCCCCAAGTTTGCGTAATAATTTACCAACAATATTAGCGGTTGCACCACTAATACCAACATCAATTTCATCAAAAATTAATGTTGGAATTGATTGTTTGCCAGAGGTTAAAACTTGTAATACTAAGGCAATACGAGATAATTCACCACCAGAGGCAGTTTTTGTGAGGGATTGGCTCTCTTGTCCTAGATTGCTACGCAACATAAATTGCACTTGATCGATCCCGCTAGAACTGATTTGCTGATTATTTGATGTGATTTGAATGCTAAATTCGGCATTTTCCATCGCTAACAGTTTGATATGTTCGGTAACACTTTTAGCCAAAGTGATCGCCCCTTGTTGACGTTTATTGGATAACTGCTGGGCTAAGTGGGCTAAATTGTCAGCAATCTGTTTTTCTGTTACCAATAAACTTTCTTCCCCTTCAGAGAATGAGGCTAAACCTACAAGCTCACGGCGTAATTGTTGGTGGTATTGTGGTAATTCATCTGGGGTAATTTGATGTTTTTTCGCTAATTGCATTGCTTGTCGCATTCGTTGCTCGGTTTCAGCTAGCAATGCGGGATCTTGTTCAATCTTATCGACTAAGTGTTCAACACTATTTACCGCTTCTTGCACATTAATTAATGCTGCTTCAATTAATTCGTGGATCTCAGCATAACGATGATCTAACTCGGTTAAGTCAGCAATATATTGACAGGTTTTATTTAACATACTATCAATATTCGCCATTTCATTATCATTTAATAGTTGTAATACCGCTTGAGCCCCTGTTGTCAACGCTTCACTATTCGCTAAACGGCGTTGAGTTTCTTCTAACTCCTGAAATTCACCAACTTGAAAATTAAATTCGTCTAGCTCTTGGACTTGATATTGTAGCAACTGTTTTTTCGCTTCATTATTGGCACAGGTTTGCCGAAATGCTTCCAGTTCAGCTGTAACCTTTTTCCATTGGCGGAATTGTTGCTGTAATTCTTCGACTAAGGTTTGATTATGGCAGTAATGATCCAAAAGATTTAATTGATAATCTGTCTTTAAGAGTTGTTGCGATGCGTGTTGCCCACTAATGTTGACTAATAATTGCCCTAATTCACGTAATTGGGTAACAGTAACAGGTTGATTATTAATGAAGGCTTTTGAACGCCCATCTAAATTGATGGTACGGCGTAAAATACATTCATCTGGGGTATCGTTATCATCTAATTCGTGATCTGCTAGCCATTGTTTTGCGTTTAAATTATCTTTTAACAAGAAAGTTGCACTCACATCAGCTCTGGATTGTCCTTGGCGGATCATACTCACCTCAGTACGTTGCCCTAAACATAATCCTAAGGCATCAATCGCAATTGATTTTCCAGCCCCTGTTTCCCCAGTAATTACCGACATACCTTGTTCTAATTCAAGATTGAATTGATGCACGATAGCAAAATTATTGATTCGTAATTGAGATAACATAAACAACCCCTCTTTCAGATACTGTATAAAAAATTAGTATATACTGTTTTTTTATACAGTAAAGTATTTTTTAACCGTTTTGTGAAGAAATTGATTGATTATTATTCCTCGTTATAAATAGGAAAGAACAACTGCTTTTATGGTTGGTAATGAGGGTATTATTGTTATGCTTTGCGATAAAAAAGGTATCTCAATGATACCTTTTGTTATCTTTTGCTATTTTGAGTAATTAAAATTGTTTTTTTAACCAGCCGAGTTTGGTTCTTAATACTTTATAGTAATTGTAATCGGTTAAATGTAATAACCGCATTTTTTGTTTACTTTTTTGCACCACCACGACATCATCACAACCAAACGGCAGTCTTAATTGGCTATCACAACTCACTTCAAGCTGTGGTTGGTTATATTCTGCAAAGCGAAAGGTAACTTTACTTTCTCCGTCAATTACCAGTGGGCGAGATGATAAGGTATGCGGAAACATTGGTACTAACGCCATTGCATTCAGTTGCGGTGTTAAAATAGGGCCACCAGCCGAAAGAGAATAGGCGGTTGAACCTGTTGGCGTGGCAACGATAAAGCCGTCCGAACGTTGTGAAAATGCGAACTTATCATCAATATAGACTTGAAAATCAATCATATGGGCAATTTTAGCAGGGTGAATTACTACTTCATTAATAGCGTGATTGCTTGCAACGATAGTGCCGTTACGTTCAATTTTTGCTTCAAGTAAAAAACGTTCTTCAATAAAAAATTCACCTTTTTCCAAACAAGCGTGTAGTTGTTGGTAGGCGTTATCGGGATCAATATCGGTGAGAAAACCAAGATTGCCACGGTTAATTCCAATTAAGGCGGTGTTGTATTTTGACAGGGTACGAGCTTTTCCTAGCATATTGCCATCACCACCAATCACAATGGCTAATTCAGCCCGTTGCCCAATTTCATCGAGGGTGGCAATTTGTGCTTGTGTCAATCCAAGTGCCTTACCAACGTCAGGCTCGACCAAAACTTGGTAGCCATATTCTTGTAACCAATCGACAAGATTTTTATGCATTTGTAAGGTGGTATCGTAACGTGGACGCCCTACAATGCCGATAGTTTGAAAAGAACGGTGTAATTTTTCAATAACTTGCGATGAAGAAAGTATCGCCATAATAATTCCGTGAACTTGAATTGTGTAAGTTGAACCTTATATTAGCATAACTCGTTAATGGGCGGAAAACTAATCGCTATCAATAGCGAGTAGGTTGGTTTTTTGTTAAACTAGCACCGAAAAAACTTATTGGGAGTAAATTATGACTGAACAAAAATCTCAAGCAGAAAATCTTGCGACAGAAGAAGAAAAGCTAACTACTGACAGCGTTGAGGTTGAAACAACCGCTACAACCGAAGAAAAGGTAGAAAAAACAGCGGAACAAGTAGAGGGAGATGCTTTAGAAGAAGCGATTGCTCGAGTACAAGAACTTGAAGCAGAATTAGTGGAAGCGAACAAAAAAGAACAAGATCTATTGTTACGCACTAGAGCCGAAATTGATAATATTCGCCGCCGTACCGAGCAAGATATTGAAAAAGCACATAAATTTGCTTTAGAAAAATTTGCAAAAGAGATTTTAACGGTAATAGATAACTTAGAAAGAGCATTATCAACACAAACCACCAGCGAAGATGAAAGCATTAAAGCGATGTTTGAAGGGGTGGATTTAACCTTAAAACATTTATTAGCCACCGTTGCTAAATTTGGAATTGAAGCGGTTGGTGCTGAAGGGGAAACTTTTAATCCTGAATTGCATCAAGCTATCTCAATGCAACCTGCTGAAGGGTTTAGTGCGAATCAAATCACAACGGTATTGCAAAAAGGTTACTTGCTTAACGGGCGTGTTATCCGCCCTGCAATGGTAATGGTAGCGGCATAATATCGTTGTTGAACCATTTTATCCATTAGGCATTACCAGTTAAAAAAGAAGGAAAGCATTTGCTTTCCTTCTTTTTTGATTAAAAACTTCTTTCTAAACTAAAGAAGACACTGAATTTATCATAGCTATTAAAGACAACATTCGATTTATTTTTAATATATTGCAGATTCAAGGTTGGGTATAAACCGAAAATTTTAAAATCTTTTTTACTCAGACTTGAATACAACCCATATATTTTATCTTTTCTATTTTGATCGATTAACACATATTTCCCTTTATAGCGTTTATCGGCAAAAGATAGATCTGTTTTGAAAAAGAGTTGATAAGGTAAATTCACCCCAATACCAGCGTTGATTTCTCGTCTAATATATTCATTGACCGCATAAATAGAGTGTTGGTTTAAATATTTCACCCCACCACGCAGATAAAAGTTATCAAAGAAATAATACAGATTATCTTTTAATTCATAATAATAGCCATTGAGATATTGGCGATATTGATAATTTTGTCGTGCATATTCAAGGCTAAAATTATTTTTTATTCGAGTGGTAGGACTAAACCAAGTATTGAGTTGTACCCCTTTAGTGAGTAAATAACGGTGGTAGCTATCGGTTGGTATCGCCGTATTATCATAAATTTCACGATAAAAAGTCTGTTCAACAAAAGGTTTAAGACCAACACCACCCCAGCCATTTTCATATTCTAACCCTGTTTCAAAGCGAGCTGTGGCGTTACTGTATTTTTTCGCCGAAAAATATTCAACCCCATACAGATTAGTTGACAATAAAGCAGAAAGTTGCGGTGCTAGAATAAAATATTTACTCAACCCAGCACTATAATTTAGTCCAAAACTAGAAACACGTTTTTCAGATGAAAAGCCCCCTACGGCGACCACATCTTTCGGCACGCCATTAATATTTTTATCTTGATTAATGAAAAAACTAAAATAAGAATTTAATTTTTGTTTATTATCAATAATTTCTAGCAACTCTTTAATATTCGGATTGTCTTTGTCGCTAGTAGATAATGCTTCGATATTCTTTTTCACTTGGTAATAATTTTTATTACCTAACAAAATATATTGTTCTTGTAGAAAAAGAATATTAAACCCCGGCACTTGTTTTCTTAATACGGCAAAATAGTCTAAAGACGGTTTAAAATCCCGTTGGTCTGCCAAAATAATCGCTTTCGCCCAGATATAGAGCAAAATATCGTTTTTATTTTGTTTATCAATTTTAACGCTAAAGATAGGCAACAATACCTGTAACGATTTTGCGTCCATTCGTTTTGCTGCATCAGTTAACGCCACCTCTAACAACCCTTTATTTTCTTGCAGGCTTTTCAACGAAATTGAAATGGCTTGATGGGGCAAGTTTTTCAGTTTATTGACGGGAATTTGCTCCGCTTTATGGTCTTGAAAACGTTCTGCATCAGATAAGGTGGGTTGGATATCACGATTTTGAATATGAACGGGTTGGGTTTCTGCTTTCAGCGTGCTTTGAACGCTCAGGTATAACAGGCAAGAAGATAGCAGGACAAGCCCTTTTTTAGGTGGTAATAATTTCATTTTATATTCTCAGTTAATTGATTAAAAGCGATGAAAGAATAACTCAAATTGAGATTAGTTTACCGAATTTACTATCTTTATGCTATCTAAATATCACGCCATCGTTTGCAAACAGAGAGAAGAAAAATGCTGAATAATCCCTTTTGTCAACAGGCTTTTGGGTGGTGTGGTTAAGCCTAATTTAGCGAGATTACAAAGAATAAAAGCAAAAAAATACCAGCTTATATCGCTGGTATTTTTAAAGAAGTAAAAACGTCTATATTAAAGCAATCTATGCTTATTTAGCAGTTTCAGATGCAGAACCTGCATAAACTCCACCGATTTTGCCTTGAGCATCTCCACTGCTACTATCAGTATAAATAATACCACTGGTACCTTTTCCACCAGCTCCGTTTAATTGTCCATCAAATTTAAGTGATGAACTTTTCCAAGAGTCCATTGATGTAGGAGCTGTTGTAATTGTTACTGTACCTGAAAATGAGCTTTGTCCATTAGTGCTTGCATTTAATGTTAATTCTAAGTGGTTAGTATTATCATTTCCAATGTTAATTGTTCCAGTAAAACTATTGGCTGAAGTATTATATTTACCTGTAAAATCTCCTACATGATAGCTTCCTTGCTCATCAGTAGTTTTAGTCCAAATAATGGATTGTCCTTTATAGTCTAAGTTAGATGAAGGCATTGATGTAGATTTAACCCCAAAGGCTAATAATTCTTTACCGTTACTACCTAAGTAAGAATCACCACCAACATTGACTAAGAATTTAGGAGGATTTTTACCATTGGCATTTACGAAGTCATACATATTTTTGTTATCAGCTAAGTCGTTTGCTTCTATACTTCCATCCAAAGAAACTGTTACAGTTGTTTTTCCATTTTCTTGCTTGATTTTTACTTGGTGTTTATCAACAGTGGTAGAGTAATTCCTTTTGGAAAAATCTACACCATAACCTAAAACATAATCACCTTCACTACTTGCCGCTTTTTTAGCGTCTTCAACATTTTTATTTAAATCTGATAATAGTTTTTCAGCTTGGGTTTTGTCGATAAAAGATAAGCCATCGAGTTTTGGATCTTGTTTAGGTGCAGGATTATTAGTTGGAGGGAATGGTCTCCAATATTCTTGTCCATCATTACTTTCATAAGACTCAATTACTCGACCGTTATCATAAACTATTTTAGTTTTTCCATAGCTATCAGTGGTGCTAGAGACTGGTTTAGCACCCGGGACTTTAGGTAATTGATCTGCTGTTTTACCGTTTTCAAATCTTTTTTCTTCTACTTTCTTCTCTGGAGTAACTGCAGGTGCTGGAGTAGTTGTTGTAGCAGTAGCAGTTACTGTTGCAGGTTCAGTTGCTACTTCAGTCTCTGCAGCTTCAGCTGTTTCTACTGTAGGTTCTACCACAGAACGTTTGCCTCTGATACGACCCGGGCGTCTGTCTGGGAAGCTATGCGGTGTGCTCTCTACAACTGTCGCTGCGGCATCATCGCTATTTTCATTGACAGGCGTCTCTTGTCTAGCAATATCTTCATAACCGTAACCCTCATTGCCTTTTGAATCACCGTGTATAATTCTTCTTGATCTTGAATCTGGCGTTAAATGAACGTGGGTGATATTTTCTTCCGCTGTTGCTTTTTCTGTATTGCTAGCAGTGTCAATGGTGCTTTCAGCAGGAGTATCAACAGCGTTATCTGCTAAGCGAGCAGTTGAAGTGGTTGTTGAAGTATTTGATTGTGGCTTAGGATTGATAACAACGGTGTTATCTTTAGGTAAATTTGCGTGGCTACTACTACCACCGCCTGAACCGCCAGAACAACCAGTTAAGCCTAAAATAATTGATATGGTTAATGCCAATCCTGTCTTTTTCATTATAAAATCCCCGTGTGATTGAACTAAATATGGAGAAAATACGTCTTTTTTTCTCTCGTTTTTTTAAAAAATTCTTTTGTAAAAATAGATATTAAATTGTATTAATTATAATAATTTTAATCAAGCTATAATTAAAATTATCCAAAGCAAAAATAAGTGATTAGATGTAAAGAAATACCCTTATTTTTTTAAGTTATTTATTTTCAACAAGAATAATTTTAATTCCATTATTTAATAGTTGTTGATGGATATTATCACTAATCCTCGTATCGGTAATGATGGTGTTAATTTTATTTAGCGGGCAGACAATATTAGGACTTTTACGATTAAATTTTGATGAATCTGTGAGGAGAATAATTTGTTTTGCTGCTTTACACATTGATTTACTGACACCGTGTACCTCATTAAAGGTGGTAGAGCCGAGATGAACGTCAAAGCCATCGGCACCAATAAATAATTTATCAAAAGAAAATTGTTCAAAGGTTGATTCGGCTAAATTACCGTGAAAAGACCCCGATTTTGATCTAAAAGTGCCACCACACATTAGTAATGAATAATTTTTATTTAAATTGGCTAAGCTATTAATAATATGCAAGCTGTTGGTCATAATGGTAAGGCTTTCAAGAGCAGATAAAAATGGTACCATTTGGAGGACGGTACTGCCAGCGTCCATAATCATTGAATCGCCTTCATCAATTAATTGAACGGCTGCTTGAGCGATCTTCTTTTTTATTTGTAGATTAATATTGGTTTTATTGGTGAGTGGTAGGTCTAATTCATCATTGGTAACAGGTACAACACTGCCGTAAGTCCGTAGCACTTTTTGTTCGTTTTCTAAAATTGTTAAATCTTTCCGAATGGTTGCACCTGTTGTATTAAATAGGGTTGCTAAAGTATCAACTGGGGTTTTGCCATTAAGTAGAAGATAGTCCAAAATTGCTCGTTGCCTAGCATATGGTTTAATTTTCATAAAGTTGTTTCCTGCATAAGCGTTGCGTTATGTTACTTTTAAAGCCTCCCTAAGGGCTTGTTGACAAGCCAAATTTTTGGGAAAGATCTGACAAGGGTTTATCTCATCATAGTTTAATCCCTGTAATTGCGGTATTTTCTTAGGGCGAGAAAAAACAGTATATCCTTGCATTAATAATGAATTGATAACACGGTTATTTTGATCAAAAACAATAGCAATTATGACTTTAGGTTTAAATCGACAGGAATATCTGCCAATGCCAATTTTTCCTTGTGTAGATAAATGCCTAAATGCTCGATTAAAATTAGAAATTTGCCACCACCCTAAGAGGATTTGTAGCAACCATGCCATTATTGCAAGAAAAATGAGTACATTAATATTATTCATGATTTTCTAAGTATCGCATAAAGTAAAAGAAATTTGGTGAATTTCAAATATAAAATGAAAGAAACTCACCATTATTTGATCAAGATAAATTAAAACATAACTTGTCCACCAGTGATATTAATTGATTGCCCCGTGCAATATGAAGCTTGCTCGCTAGCATAAAATAATAAAACGTTTAAGACATCTTGGTAATCACAACCACGTTTTAGAGGGACTTTATCAATATAGGTTTGTTCTACTTGTTCTGGCTTGATCCCTAATTTTTTGGCATATTGAGGAATAAGTGATTGAAACATCGGTGATTTTAGTAAATTCCCTAACATTAATGAATGGACTGTAATGCCATATTCTGCAAGGTCTAGTGCCAGTGATTGCGTTAACCCAACGCCTGCAAATTTAGCTGCACTATAACCTGAATTATATTTGCTGCCGACTTTGCCAGATTTTGAGTTAATTTGGATAATACGTCCTTTTATGCCGTATTTAATCATTAATTTCGCAAACTCTCTTGCCGTTAGAAAATAGCCAGTTAAGTTTACTTTGACTGAGGTATTAAAGTCATTGAGTGCAAAATCGGTGATAGGTGATGCTTTAGCAAAACCTGCATTATAGACCAGTAAATCTACTCGCCCAAAGGTGAGATCGATATTGTTAGCTAAATCAATTACACTGTTTTCATCTGTGGCATCGACATAAAACCCTTGGGCTGCTTCTGGTCCGTAGTTTGAGCAAATGGTGGTTGCAATTTGTTTTGCATTATCTAGTTGCAGATCCGCTACTGCAACACGATAGCCTTGAGCGGCTAATCCTTGACAGAGAAAGGCACCTAGAGTTTGCCCACCGCCTATCACAACAGCTACTTTTTGTGTATTCATCATAGTATAACCTTTATATTTTATTTTGTTTTAAATGTTAAAGTTGAACCAACAGTTAATGATGGTATTTCTCCTGCACAATGAATTGCACCAGAGGTAATGGCGTTCTCCGCCTGATCAAAACAAATGGTAAGATGCCCTAATTCTTTCAAATTGAAAGATGCTATATTACCTACCGCAGTAATTTGATAGGCGTGTTGATCGATCACCAACCAATCTCCAACTTCAATATTTTGGCTTAATTCACCGTGGCGATGAAGAAAACAATAATCAGCAAGGTCAGGTGGTACTTGTTCGTTAAACGTAATAAACATTTTTTCGGATAAAGCATCTTGTGCGAAACGACCGATTTGGGTTATCTGGGTTTGATAGAAAATTGTCATACTGTTACCTCAGAGATTTTAGTAAATAAAGGCAGAAACAAACCACGCTAATAAGACGGTTGGTGCACCAGTTAAGAAACGCCCGACTAGCACTGAGGGGACACCGACTCTTACGGTATCTTGTTTTGCTTCAGCCATAGAGAGTCCAACAGGGATAAAATCACAAGCCGCTTGGGAATTGATGGCGAATAATGCTGGCAATGCTAATTGTGGTGGAATGTTGCCTAACCCTATTTGTACGCCGACTAAAACGCCTATTACTTGAGCAATCACTGCCCCCGGACCGAGAAATGGCGATAAGAAAGGAAAGGAACAGATTAATGCGAGAAGGACTAAACCAATAGGATTACTAGCAAGAGGTGTTAAACCGTGAGCAATCCAATTACCTAGACCAGAAGCAATGATAATACCGATTAAGGCAGACACAAATGCCATAAAAGGTAAGATCGTTTTTAAGACGGTATCAATAGTATCTCTGCCAGCTTGAAAGAAAACAGCGACAATAGATCCCATTCCTAGTCCTATTTTGGCTAGTAATCCGTCAGATTGCTCACTGATTTTTTGCTGTGTATTGTACTCTTGTTGTAGTGTTGATGGCTTGGCTTGAGGAGCTGAACTTGGTACTTCTTGTTCAATTAAGCGAATGTTTTCAACATTCACACCAGAAACATAGATCGATTCAGTGATGAACTGTGCGAGTGGTCCTGATTTTCCAGTAGCGTGAATATTGATAGTAGGAATTTGACGTTTTGGATATAGTCCACAACGTAGTGTGCCGCCACAATCAATCACCGCAATACCAATTTCTTCTATTGGTGGTTCACCATTTTTAAATCCATCTACTGCTTGCCAGCCTGTTAATTCGACAAGTTTATCTACTATGCTAGGTTTACTTCCTGCGGTCATATAGAGAATTTTTTTGTTAGGTGCTATTTCAAGGGTTAATGGACCACCCCAACCAGATTGACCTTTTTCAATATAAAGTTTTGATGCCATAACGCTATCTCCTATAAATGAACGGTATTATCTAATTTGATATTCATACGTTTTTCAAAAAACGAGGTTGTAAAGTCAGTAATTAACCCTCGAAAGAAATTACTAATTACACCCACTAATAGATAACTCACTGCTAAAGGTGCAAGAGGTAACCCTAAGCTAGTGAGACCATTTGCAATGCCGAGATAGACAAAAAGCTCACCCGGATTAATGTGTGGAAATAAACCATTCATTGAATGACAGCTATATGATGCTGCCGCATAATAACTTGGTTTATATTTTTCAGGTAGAAAACGACCTAGGCTTAATGTCATTGGATTACAAAAGACAAAAGTACCTAATACTGGCAAGATTAAATAGCGAGAGATCGGGTTGCCAGCACTTTTTTGTGCTAGGCGTTCAATACGACTTTGCCCGATAAATTTGATTACAGCATTCATTACAACCAATAGTGAGATGAGTAAAGGTAAAATCCCCGTTACCATACTTACAAATACTTCACCACCTTTTTGGAATAGTCCAATAAACCATTCTGCACCGTGAGTAATTATTTCAATCATAGAAGCACCTCATATAGGATTTACTGTTTGGATATAAACGACCATTGATGATCGTTAGGGGTAATTATATCTATTTTAAAATATAAAACTTTTAACTTGATCACAAAATGAAATATTTTTATTTCATTTTGAAAATTTTTTGGCGTGATTAGAACTTTATAGGAGAAAAGGAGTTGATAGAAGGGAAGTAAAACTGAGAAATAGACTAAAGCATTTAACTTGTAAACCAAATTAAACTAGCCATACGCCCAGTTTGTTTTTCTCGGCGGTAAGAGTAGAACAGTTCTGGTTGGTGGTAAGTGCAGTATTCACCGCCATAAATTTGTTCGATGCCTAGATGATTAAGGCGTTGTTTGGCTAGTAGATAGAGATCGGCACGGAATTTTGGTGGATGGTGTGGTGGGGTTGGTTGCGGTTGAAAGGCGGCAATGGCTTGTTGATCTTGTTGGATAAATTGGTGCATCACTTCTTCTCCAACTTCAAAGGCTTTGGCACTGATTGCAGGTCCTAACCAAGCGATAATTTGAGAGGTAGGAGCAATAAATTTTTTTACTGTTTGTTCTAAAATCCCATTACATAATCCACGCCACCCAGCGTGTGCGGCTGCAATTTCTGTACCAGCTTGGTTGGTAAAGAGGACGGGTAAGCAGTCAGCTGTCATTACTAAACAGACTTGATTGGGGTGATTTGTGTAACTCGCATCAGCATCAATGTGATGTTGTGAATTGGGTAGTTCAATTACGTTGGTACTATGTATTTGGTTTAAAAATAGTGGTAAGTGGGGCAGTTGGTAGTGTTCTACTAAGTGTTGTCGGTTGGTGCTAACCGCAGTAGTTTGATCGCCAACGTGACTGGCAAGGTTAAAGCGATCAAAGGGTGGAGGGCTAACCCCAAGAGGATTGTGGCGAGTGGTTGTAAAGGCGTGAATATTTTTCGCTACTTTCCAATTTGGGGTAATGATCGACATAATTAACCTGTTTAATAAAAAAGTTGGTCTTTATGTTGTTGATAATCAGCTTTTAAAGCGTTGACTAATTCAGAAAAATCCTCAGGCAGTGGGGCATACCATTCCATCGGCTCTCCTGTTATTGGGTGGTTAAGGCGTAACATCACTGCGTGTAACGCTTGGCGTTTGAAATTACGAAGGACGTGTAAAAATTCTTCACTAGCACCTTTCGGTAAACGTGGTCTTCCACCATAGGTTTGATCGCCTAATAATGGGTGGGCGATATGTGCCATATGGACACGAATTTGGTGCGTTCTACCTGTTTCTAGGCGTAAACGTAAGCGTGTGTAGTGGCGAAAACGTTCCATAATACGGTAGTGGGTGATGGCAGGTTTACCCATTGGGTGTACTGCCATTTGTGTACGTTTCATTGGGTGGCGTGCCATTGGTTGATCGACCATTCCACCTTTGGTCATAATGCCTGTGGCGATAGCTTCGTATTCACGAGTGATTTTCCGTTTTTGTAGATCTCTGACTAATTTAGTTTGTGCTGGCACTGTT
This sequence comes from Mergibacter septicus, assembly GCF_003265225.1. Lineage (NCBI taxonomy): Bacteria > Pseudomonadati > Pseudomonadota > Gammaproteobacteria > Pasteurellales > Pasteurellaceae > Mergibacter > Mergibacter septicus. The sequence continues at coordinate 372,554 of NZ_CP022013.1, forward strand.
TTAGCAACCACCATTAAGCCTGTGGTATCTTTATCAAGTCGATGGACGATACCCGCTCTTGGTACTTGCACAATCTCAGGGCAGTGGTATAGGAGTGCATTGAGAACGGTGCCATCATTATTGCCAGCTCCTGGGTGAACAACTAGATCTTTAGGTTTGTTAATAACAAGAATATCCTCATCTTCATAGACAATATTTAGGGGAATATTTTGAGCTTCAAATCTGTTGTCGTCTTCAATTTCTGCTTCTATTACTACATATTCGCCACCATAGACTTTTTCCCGTGGGATATTGGCAAGTTTGCCGTTTAGAGTAACCAGATCGTTTTCAATCCAAGTTTTGATGCGTGAACGAGAGTAGCTTGGAAATAATTCAGCAAGCGTTTGATCAAGACGTTGACCGAGGTGTTGAGGTTGAATTTCTGTTGTTAGAGTGATTTTTGCCATAAATAGATTAGGATTTGATGATTTAAATTTGCTTATTCAAGAATAAGCTATACAATGTTAGACGATTTAAGTTTAGCGGTATTGTACCCTAAGTTGCGAGATAAAGTAACCTAGCTTTCAGCTCAGTAGTGAGATTAGGGGCGGAAGATTAAAAGAAAAAATGAAGAAAATGAAGGATTTCAAGTCTATGTATCATATCAGATCTATTGCAATGACATTAATTGCTGCGGTGGTTTTAGTTGGTTGTTCTACGACAAAACAACCTGAAGTTGAACAAGGATCAGTTACGGATCTCTATAATAAAGCAGAGGTTTTCTTTAAAGATGCGAATTATAAAGAAGCGTTAAAATATTTTGATGCTATTAATAGTCGTTTTCCTTATGGTAGTTATGCACAACAATCTGCTTTAGATGCAATTTATGCGGCTTATCGCTCTCAAGATTATACAAAAGCTTTATCATTATCCGAGGCGTATTTACGAGGGTATTCACAAGGTGCACATTTAGATTATGTACTTTATATGACTGGGTTAGCCAATATGGCGTTAGCGGATAATTTTGTACAAGATGCGTTTAAAGTTGATCAAGCCACTCGTGATGTTTCGTCTTTATTAAGTGCGTATCAAAGTTTTAATTTATTACAGCAGAACTTTCCAACCAGTATGTATGCTGCTGATGCACAATTAAGAATGAAATATATTATTGAAACGGTTGCACGCCATCAGTTGTATATTGTGAAGTTTTATCAAAAAAGAAAGGCTTATGTGGCGGTGATTAATCGTGCTTTAGCGTTATTACGTCAATATCCAGAAACAGAAGCTGCTTATCAAGTATTACCCATCTTAATCAATGCGTATCAAGCAATTCATATTCCAAATTTAGCTGAACGTTTTGAACAAATTTTGCAAGCGAATAAAAATCCAAAATTTGAAAAAATTCCACGTCCTACTTCATCACCTAAGATTGAAGTGCCAAAAATCTTTTAATCTATCGTATCCTTCTGTAAATAAGTTGGTTTCATTAGCCAGCCTGTTGTGATGACAGGCTAGTTTTTTTATGCCGAATAGGGAAGAAACTTAAAATCGTTTATTTTTATATTTTGTTGAATTTTACCAGAAAAAACTTGCTTACCCCTTAGTCAGTGGCTAAACTTAGGCAAAAGTGGAGAATTGTGGTAAAAAATGGTAAAAATAGATCCTTTACCACTAGATCAACTCAGTAGCATTGCAATCCCAAGCTTAGGTTAAGTTATGTTTCGAGGAGCGACAGCCATTAATTTAGATAACAAGGGAAGATTAGCTGTTCCAACACGTTATCGGGCTGAACTTTTAGAAAAAAATCAAGGACAAATGATCTGTACCGCAGATATTCGCCAACCTTGTTTATTACTTTATCCTTTATCTGAATGGGAAATAGTCGAACAGAAATTATTACAACTCTCTAACTTTGATGAGATCGGTCGCCGTTTACATCGAGTAATGCTTGGTTATGCCACTGAATGTGAACTGGATAAAACAGGACGGATCTTACTCAGCCCAGCATTACGCCACCACGCTTCTTTAGAAAAAGAGATTATGCTAGTTGGGCAGTTAAATAAGTTTGAAATTTGGCAAGCACAAAAATGGCATAGCCAAATTGCAGAAGATATTCAGATTGGCTCTAGTGGTGTTATTGCCGAATCTGAAGCGTTAAAAAGTCTATTTTTATAATATTTCTGTCATTATTATTCATCTATTTTTTAGATTATTTTGGTTTTTATTTGGGATCGCTTATGGTAGATCAGGCTATTTTTTCTCACCCTAGCCATTTTACAGTGTTATTAAATGAAGCTGTTGAAGGATTAGCAGTAAAACAAGATGGAATTTATATTGATGGTACCTTTGGGCGAGGTGGGCATTCCCGATTAATTCTTTCAAAACTAGGGGATCAGGGAAAATTACTTGGTTTAGATCGTGATCCTAGAGCGATTGAAGAAGCCAAAACAATTCAAGATCCTAGATTCCAAATTCATCATCGCAATTTTTCTTCACTTTCTCAACTATGCGAACAAGAAGGCTTATTCGGTAAAATTGATGGTATTTTACTTGATTTAGGCGTTTCTTCACCGCAATTAGATGAAGCAGATCGAGGTTTTAGCTTTATGAAAGATGGACCTTTAGATATGCGAATGGATACAACACAAGGATTATCGGCAAGTGAATGGTTAGCACGAGTGAGTGTTGAGGATCTAACTTGGGTGTTGAAAACCTTTGGTGAGGAGAAATTTGCGAAACGTATTGCAACAGCGATTGTAGAATATAATAAAAATGCCGTTAAAAAAGGTGAAGCCGTTTTAACTCGCACTTTACAATTAGCTGAATTGGTTGCACAAGCTGTACCTTTTAAGGATAAGCATAAACACCCAGCCACTCGTACTTTTCAAGCTATTCGGATTTTTATTAATAGTGAATTAGAAGAATTAGAGCAAGTTTTAAATAGTATTGTTCCTCTCCTCGCTCCCAATGGACGTTTAGCCATTATTAGTTTCCATTCTTTAGAAGATCGAATGGTTAAGCATTTTATGCGTAAACAAAGTAAAGGCGATGAGATTCCTAAAGGTTTGCCGTTAAGAGAAGATCAGATTGAACGTCATCAAACGTTAAAAATAGTGGGAAAAGCGATTAAGCCATCTGCATTGGAAATTGAAAAAAATGCACGTTCACGTAGTGCTGTTTTACGGATCGCAGAGAGGCTAGCATAATGTTTAAAAAAAATGAACGTTATCCGTTATATCAGGTAATTTTATCAGACTTATATACTTCAAATAAATTATTGATTTTTTTAGTGTTATCTGTATTAGCTACTGCAATGGCAACTGTTTGGATAACCTATCAAACACGTTTATTAGTCGAAGAAAAATCAGAATTAACGATTGAATATTCATTATTAAAAAATGAACAACTTAACCTAAGTTTAGAAGAGCAGACGCTAAGCGATAATTTACGGGTTGAACCATTAGCTCAACAGTTAGGTATGAAAGTCATTAGTAATAGTAGTGAAGTTGTGATTGAAGAATAGCATTGATGGAATAGATGGAAGGCAAAATTGGAAGAATGAAAAAACTCAGCCAAGAAAACAAAATTCAAAAGGAATCTAAACGTTCGCCTAAGCAAAAAACGAGCAGTTTTATTGCTTGGCGTTTCAGGGTTGTTTTCGGTTTCATTTTATTTTGTTTGCTTCTTCTACTTATTAAAGCATCTTATATTCAAATCATTGATGCTAATTTTTATATTTCGAAAGCAGATGATTATTCTTTACGGGCAGAAAAAATTTCGACTGGGCGAGGCACAATCGTTGATCGTAATGGAAATCCTCTGGCGGTAAGTGTGCGGATGTATGACTTGATCTTAGATCCTAAAATGATCATACAAGAAAATTCATTAGCACAAAAAGAGAAATGGCAGGCTTTAGCAACTATTTTAGATCTGCCTTATTCTACTTTAACAAATATTGCGACACGTAATCCAAATAGCCGTTTTGAATATTTAAAACGTCAAGTACCCAAAGAAATTGCCGATTATATTCGTCAATTAAAATTAGCAGGGATAGTGATTAATCCGACTTATCGCCGTTTTTATTTAAAAGGTGAAACAACGGCACAGATTATTGGTTTTACAAATATTGATAATCAAGGACAAGAAGGGATTGAAAAAAGCTTTAATAATTTTCTAACAGGGCAAGCTGGTACTTATGTTTATCGACAAGATCGGCATGGAAAACGGGTGGAAGATATTGCATTTAAGCAGAAACAAACACCACATGAGATAACACTTAGTATTGATGAACGTTTACAATCAAAGCTTTATCAAGAATTAAAACGGGCGGTAGCAGAAAATCAAGCAGATTCTGGTACGGCAGTATTAGCAGATGTGCAGACGGGAGAGATTTTAGCAATGGCAAGTGCTCCGTCATATAATCCTAACAATCGTAATTCTATTGCGATGGATCCTGCGGCTCGTCGAGATCGTGCGATTTCAGATACTTTTGAACCCGGATCGACTATTAAACCTTTTGTTGTTTTGACTGCATTAGAACGCAAAATAATTCGTCCTGATACGGTGATTGATACACGTCCTTTTACTGTCGATGGGCATACGATTAGAGATGTTGCACCTCGCAATGAATTGGATATTACTGGTATTTTACAAAAGTCGAGTAATGTTGGGGTTAGCCGTTTAGCATTACAAATGCCGCCTGAAGCATTAATGCAAACTTATGATAAAGCAGGATTCGGACATTCTACCGATTTAGGTTTATTGGGCGAACGAAGCGGTATTTTACCGATCAATCGTAAACGCTGGGCGGATATTGAACGGGCAACAGTGGCTTATGGATATGGCTTAACTGTTACACCGCTACAATTAGTTCGAGCTTATATTACTTTAGGTAGCTTTGGGATCTATCGTCCTGTATCTATTACTAAAATCGATCCCCCTGTTATCGGAAAACGAGTTTTTCCTGAGGAAATTACACGCACGGTGGTACGTATGATGGAAAGCGTTGCTTTACCTGGTGGTGGTGGTGTTAAGGCGGGGGTGCAAGATTATCGAGTAGCGGTAAAAACAGGGACAGCGAAAAAATTAGAAAAAGGAAAATATGTTGATAAATATCTTGCTTATACGGCAGGCATAGCACCAGCGAGTAATCCACGTTTTGCATTGGTAGTCTTAATTGATGAACCTAAGGCTGGAAAGTATTATGGCGGATCTATTTCAGCACCAGTTTTTTCTCGGATTATGGAATACGCCTTACGTTTAGAAAATGTGAAGCCTGATAATCTGCAAGAGACAAAAAATGCGATGCGAGTGATTAAGCTCAATAGCACGACAAAAAATAAGTTTTAAAATTAGGAAAAGTTATGCAACGGCTAATTCAATATTTTGGTTTATCTACCTGTTTGCCACAATTACAACAGATAAAATTAGCACAAATGCGGTTAGATAGTCGGACTGTAAAAGAGGGCGATCTCTTTATTGGCTTGCGAGGACATCAACAAGATGGGCGGAAGTTTATCCCACAGGCAATTAAAGCGGGTGCAAAAGCGATATTAACTGAATCTGAAACGGAAAATGACGATTTACAACTTGATTGGCAGCAAGCGGTTCCTATTCTTTCGGTTTATCAGTTGGGAAAAAAATTATCGGCAATTGCAGGTTATTTTTATGCTCAACCTTCTTCTCAACTCTGTTTAGTTGGGGTAACTGGTACCAATGGTAAAAGCACCATTGTCAATTTATTAGCTCAATGGGTCACATTACTTGGAAAACAAGCGGCGGTAATGGGAACCATTGGGAATGGACTTTATGGTCAAGTTGAAGCCGCTGAGAATACCACCGGATCTGCAGTGGAGATTCAAGCTAATTTAGCCCAATTTATGAAACAACAAGCTGAGTTTGTTGCAATGGAAGTGTCATCACACGGTTTGGTGCAAGGGCGAGTTGAAGCATTATCCTTTGATTTGGCGATCTTCACGAATTTAAGTCGAGATCACCTTGATTATCATCAAGATATGACATCGTATGCGTTAGCAAAAAAACGGTTTTTTTCTGAATTAAATACAAAAGCACAAGTGATCAATATTGATGATCCTATTGGAAAACAATGGTTAAGTGATTTTCCTTCTGCGGTGGCAGTAAGTCAGTTTCCTTTTGATCCAGACATAATGACTAAAGATCGCTTATGGGTGGTAGCAGATAAGATTGTTTATACAGATCAAGGGGCGATAATTTCACTGCAATCAAGTTGGGGAAAGGCAGAATTAACTAGCCATTTGATCGGGGAATTTAACGTTCAGAATTTATTACTGGCTTTTGCTGCCTTATTGAAATTAGGATTACCATTTGAACAACTGGTCGCAACCGTAGCACAGTTACAAGGTGTCTGTGGGCGAATGGAGAAATTTAGTTTTAGCAAACGTCCACTGGTGCTGGTGGATTATGCCCACACGCCAGATGCCTTGGAAAAGGCATTATTAGCCAGTCGTTTACATTGTCAAGGTAAGTTATGGTGTGTGTTTGGTTGCGGTGGAGATCGAGATCGTGGTAAACGCCCTTTGATGGCACAGATTGCAGAAAAATATGCCGATTGGGTGGTATTAACTGATGATAATCCAAGAACGGAAGATCCTAGACAGATTATGCAAGATCTACAACAAGGCATTTCACAAATGGAAAAAGTGGTGGTTGAACATCAACGCCAACAGGCTTTGGCTTATGCAATTAATCATGCTGATTCAAATGATGTTATTTTAGTTGCAGGCAAAGGGCACGAAGATTATCAGATCATTGGCACAGTAAAACATCGTTTTTCCGATCGTGAAACGGTGATGGCATTATTAAGTAGTCAAGCTTGAGGAATGAGGAAATGATTCAGCTTAAACTTGCTACCGTAGCAGAAATTTTAACAGCACGCTTAGTTGCTACACAGGAAGACAGTCAGCTTGAAGTGGTTGAGGTAAGTACCGATACTCGCCGTGGTTGCCATCAAGGGCTATTTTTTGCATTAAAAGGTGATAACTTTGATGGGCATCATTATCTAGATGAAGCGATAAAACAAGGGGCGGTTGCTGTTGTTGTTGAACGAGAAATCAAGTTGGCTTCATCTATTCCACAACTGGTGGTAACGGATACCAAACTTGCATTAGGAAGGCTAGCTGCTTGGTTACGAAAAAAAATTAATCCCCAAGTGGTAGCAATTACAGGCTCATCAGGGAAAACCAGTGTTAAAGAGTTGACAGCGGCAATCTTGCAAAAATTTGCTGGTAATGAACAAGTGTTATTTACCGCTGGGAATTTTAATAATGATATTGGCGTGCCATTAACCTTATTATGTCTCACTGAACAGCATCGTTATGCAGTGGTTGAATTAGGGGCTAATCATTTAGGTGAGATTGCTTATACCACCAATTTAGCGTATCCAAATGCGGCTTTAGTTAATAATGTCGCTTCTGCACATTTAGCAGGCTTTGGCAGCTTAAAGGGTGTAGCGACAGCGAAGGGTGAAATTTACTGTGGATTATCTGCAACGGGGAGTGCTATTTATAATTTAGATTGCCATTATTTGCCGTTATGGCAAGAGAATATCGGTGATCGTCCGCTTTTTTCTTTTTCACTAAAAAATAAACAAGCTGATTTTTATGCTGACAATATCAAGATAATGCCGACAGGTTCTTGTTTCGATTTAATCGCTAAAGGAGAAAGGATAACGATAAATTTACCTTATATTGGGGTGCATAATATTAGTAATGCGTTAGCTGCAACCGCATTAGCAATGGCAGTCGGTGCAGATCTGAAAGCGGTTAAGCAAGGGTTAGAAACCCCTGTTAAAGTAAAAGGAAGATTATATCCTTATCAACTTACTCCTGAATTATTAGTATTTGATGATAGTTATAATGCGAATGTTGATTCATTGAAAGCGGCGATTACTGTTCTACAACAAGCTAAGCAACAGGTTAAGATTTTGGTGGTAGGAGATATGGCAGAATTAGGAGAAAGTAGCCAAGCGTGCCATCAGCAAGTGGCTTGTTATGCACAACAGGCAGAACTTTCTGCAGTATTTAGTTATGGACAAGAAAGTGCTGTGATTAGCCAGCAGTGTCACGGTCAACATTTTAGCGATAAAAAGGTATTAAGTCGCAGTTTACTTCAGTTTATTACTGAACAATTAGAAAAAAAACAACAGGTTGTAGTATTAGTTAAAGGATCACGGCGTACCCAGATGGAAGACGTGGTTGAATCAATAAAAGGGCATTTTGTATGTTAGTTTGGCTTGCGGGTTACTTAGTTAAGTACCACACTTTTTTTAATGTTTTTTCGTATATCACGGTAAGAGCGATTATGGCACTTTTAACCGCTTTACTGTTTTCGCTTTGGATTGGTCCCAAAGTGATCGCACGTTTACAACTATTACAAATCGGGCAAGTCGTGCGGAATGAGGGGCCAGAAAGCCATTTTAACAAAAGAGGTACACCAACTATGGGGGGAATTATGATTTTAGCCGCCATTGGTGTAAGTACGTTGTTATGGGCTAATCTGACTAATCCTTATGTCTGGTTTGTGCTTTTCGTTCTGTTTGGTTATGGCGGAGTTGGCTTTATTGATGATTACCGTAAAGTAGTACGTAAGAATTCTGCAGGCTTAATTGCACGTTGGAAGTATTTTTGGTTATCTGTCATTGCCTTAATTGCCGTATCTGCAATGTATTTTTTAGGAAAGGGAACGGCTGCCACTCAGTTGGTGGTACCGTTTTTTAAAGAAATAATGCCACAGTTAGGTTTATTTTATCTTGTATTGGCTTATTTTGTGATTGTTGGGACGAGTAATGCGGTTAATTTAACTGATGGCTTAGATGGATTAGCGATTATGCCAACCGTATTAGTTGCTGCAGCCTTTGCTTTAATTGCATGGGCAACTGGTAATATCAATTTCGCAGAATATTTGCATATTCCTTATATTAAATTTAGTGCCGAATTGGTGGTAGTGTGTACTGCAATTGTAGGGGCTGGACTTGGTTTCCTTTGGTTTAATACCTATCCTGCTCAGGTATTTATGGGGGATATTGGTTCTTTAGCCTTGGGTGGTGCATTAGGCACTATTGCTGTTTTAGTCCGCCAAGAGTTTCTTTTAGTTATTATGGGTGGAGTTTTTGTGATCGAAACCTTATCGGTTATTTTACAGGTAGGGTCGTATAAATTACGTCAAAAACGAATTTTTCGTATGGCACCGATTCATCATCATTTTGAATTAAAAGGGTGGCCTGAACCGAGAGTAATTATTCGTTTTTGGATTATCTCTCTTATTTTAGTGCTACTTGGATTAGTTACCTTAAAATTGCGTTAAATATTGTTGCTAGATAAAGGCGAATGCCAATGGGATCATCAAGATGAAATATAACTACCAAGGAAAAACAGTTACTATCGTAGGGCTAGGAAAAACAGGCTTGTCTTGTGTTGAATTTTTCAAACAAAAACAAGCTGTTATTCAAGTAATGGATACCCGTTTGCAGCCATCAGGTTTAGACCAGTTATCATCTAATATTGCCGTATATACAGGTGGCTTATCCTTAGACTGGTTGTTAGCTTCTGATTTAATTGTTGTTAGCCCCGGGATCGCTTTGAGTACACCAGAAATCGCACAAGCTATTGAAGCTGGTATTGAAGTGGTGGGTGATATTGAACTTTTTTGTCGAGAGATAACCACGCCGATTGTGGCTATCACTGGCTCAAATGGTAAAAGTACAGTAACCACTTTAGTTTATCAAATGGCTCAAGAAGCGGGGTTAAAGGTTGGGCTAGGAGGTAATATTGGGATTCCCGCCTTATCTTTGTTACAACAATCTTATGATTTAATTGTATTAGAGTTATCAAGTTTTCAGTTGGAGACAACCTTTAGTTTAAATGCCGCCGCTGCCACGGTATTAAATATTAGTGAAGATCATATGAACCGCTATCGGGATTTAGAAGATTATCGCCAAGCAAAATTGAAAATTTATCAAGGTGCAAAAGTGGCGGTAGTTAATGCTGATGATCCTCTCACTGATTGGAGAAATAGTAGCGTATTGATTGGCGATGATACTAAGAAAGTCAGTTTTGCAACTCAAAATGCGGATTATCATTGCATTATGCGTTCAGTGTCAGGCAATCCTAAGTCGTTGCATAGTTATTTAGCCTACCAAAACCAGATTATAATAGATTGCGAACAGATGAAACTCAGTGGTGGGCATAATTATTTGAATGCCCTAGCGGCTTTAGCTTTAGCAGATGCAGTAAATATCCCACGCCAAGCGAGTATTGCGGTATTAAAGCATTTCTCGGGATTAGCCCATCGTTTTCAAACTGTGTATCAAGCTGATGGAGTACGTTGGATTAATGATTCCAAAGCAACTAATGTCGGCAGTACACAAGCCGCATTAGCGGGGTTAACTTTCACTGGAAAATTACATTTATTATTAGGTGGTGATGGTAAAGGTGCAGACTTTTCACCATTACAGCCATTATTGAAGCAAGAAAATATATTTTGTTACTGTTTTGGGCAAGACGGCAAAAAATTAGCACAACTGACAAAACATAGTGAGTATTTTACAACTATGGCTGAAGCGATAGCGGTATTACGTCCAAAGTTACAAGCAGGAGATATTGTTTTACTCTCACCTGCTTGTGCGAGTTTGGATCAATTCCCGAATTTTGAAGTCCGTGGTGAAGAATTTAAACGCTTAGCTGAAATGTCAATAACAGTGAAATAATCCCTATGAAAACTCATTAGTAGTGGCTTTGTGGAGTAAAGAATGAAACAACAGATAGGACAAACTTGGGATAAATGGACACGACTAACGCCACCTAATGCGTTATATGATCGTACTTTGTTATGGTTATATTTTGGGTTTTTATGTTTTGGGTTAGTGGCGGTAACTTCGGCATCAATTCCAGTGAGTACACGTTTGACTGGGAATGCTTTTTATTTTGCACAAAAAGATCTTATTTCCATTCTTCTTTCTCTGGTGCTTTTTTTTGTGTGTGTTCAATTACCGATAAATCAGTGGGAAAAATACCATGCTCACTTGTATTTACTTGCTTTCGTTGGATTAATCTTGGTCTTATTTATTGGTAAAAGTGTTTACGGGGCTAAACGTTGGATTTCCATTGCTGGCTTTACCTTCCAACCTGCAGAGTTTGCTAAGTTTGCATTAAGTTGTTATTTGGCAAGTTTTTTTGTTCGAAAGTATGATGAAATGCGGCAAAGACCAGCAAGTTGTTTGCGTCCTTTGGCGTTACTGTTTATTTTAGGATTTTTGCTCTTACTACAACCAGATCTTGGCAGTGCGGTAGTTTTATTGATCATCACCGTGGGTATGTTTTTTATCGTTGGTGCAAAACTAAAGCAGTTTATTTTCTTGGGGATCGTTGCTGTTTTAGGCGTGGGTGCATTAATTTTTTTTGAAGAATATCGGTTGAAACGTTTTCTTTCCTTTAGTAATCCTTTTGCGGATATTCAAAATACAGGTTACCAGTTAGCACATTCACAGATGGCATTCGGACGAGGAGAATGGTTTGGAGAAGGGTTAGGCAATTCGATCCAGAAATTAGACTTTTTACCTGAAGCCCATACCGATTTTGTGATGTCAGTTGTTGGGGAAGAATTTGGTTTTTTCGGGATCTGTTTAGTGATCTTTATGCTAGGTGCTTTGATCTTTCGAGCGTTTAAAATTGGGAAAGAGTCTTTGTTGCAAGAAGAACGCTTTAAAGGCTTCTGGGCAATGGGAATTGGGATTTGGATCTTTTTGCAAGGCTTTGTCAATTTAGGGGTGGCGATTGGCTTATTACCGACTAAAGGTTTAACTTTCCCGTTGGTGAGTTATGGTGGATCAAGTTTGATTATTATGTCAGTGGCGATTGCTGTTCTTATGCGGATTGATTATGAAAATCGCTTAGAAAGAGGGCAGGCTCACCCAAGAGAAGAATAAATTCAAGATTGAAGGAAGTTATCAGCGTGGCAGAAAAAAAATTATTAGTAATGGCAGGTGGTACAGGTGGACACGTTTTCCCTGCCCTTGCGGTTGCCAAAGTATTACAACAACAAGGTTGGAAAGTGCATTGGTTAGGGACAAAAGATCGTATGGAGGCGGAATTAGTACCTAAATATGATATTCCCATCTCTTTTATCCAAATATCTGGTTTACGAGGTAAAGGAATTAAAGCTTTATTAACCGCACCATTTGCGATAGTAAGAGCAGTGTGGCAAGCAAGAAAAATAATTAAGCATTATCAACCTGATGTTGTATTAGGTATGGGGGGATATGTTTCTGGTCCCGGAGGGATTGCTGCTAAATTGTGTGGTATTCCAATCGTATTACATGAACAAAATGCAGTTGCAGGTTTAACTAATCGTTGGCTATCTAAAATAGCAATTCGAGTATTACAAGCGTTCCCACAGGCTTTTTTAGATGCTGAGGTGGTAGGAAATCCTGTTCGCCAAGCACTTTTTCAGTTACCTGAACCGACCGCACGGTTGCAGCAACGTCAAGATGGGCTACATATTTTAGTTGTTGGGGGAAGCCAAGGGGCGAGAGTATTAAATACAGTATTACCACAAGTGGTGGCATTACTTGATCAGCGTACAAGTCAGAAAGTTAAAATCTATCATCAGGTAGGAAAAAATGAAGTGGTGCAGATTAGTGCTTTGTATGCTGGGCGTTCTGATGTTGAAGTGGTGGAATTTATTGAGGATATGGCTCAAGCTTATAGTTGGGCAGATGTTGTGGTTTGTCGTTCAGGTGCATTAACTGTTTGCGAAATTGCTGCAGCAGGGGTTGCAGCTATTTTTGTGCCTTTTCAACATCAAGATCAACAACAATATCTGAATGCAAAATATTTAGCAGAGGTTGGTGCGGCAGAAATTATTCAACAAAATCTGTTAACACCAGAGGTATTGGTTGAGTTACTGACAAAACTAGACCGTAATAAGTTAATTGAGATGGGAATCAAAGCGAAAACGATGGCAAAACCATTGGCTGCACAACGTGTCGCTGAAGTTATTAATCAAGTAGCGAAATAAGAAAAATGAAAGAGATAAGTAACAAGATAAAATCAAGTTTTCAGCAGCAACATAGTGTTGTCCCCGAAATGCGCCGAGTGAAACAAATTCATTTTGTCGGAATTGGCGGTGCTGGTATGGGAGGGATTGCTGAAGTTTTGTTAAATGAAGGTTATAGCATCACAGGTTCAGATTTAGCCGAGAATGCCGTTACCCAACGCTTAACAGCCTTAGGTGCGAAAATATCATTCCAACATCAGGGTAAAAATGTTGATAATGCCAGTGTCGTAGTGGTTTCCAGTGCGATTAAGTCAGATAATCCAGAAGTAGTGGCAGCAAGGGAAGCGAGAATCCCTGTTATTCAACGGGCAGAAATGTTGGCTGAAATTATGCGTTTTCGGCATGGTATCGCTGTGGCAGGAACGCATGGTAAAACAACTACAACAGCAATGATTGCAATGATCTATGCACAGGCTGGATTAGATCCTACTTTTGTAAATGGTGGATTGGTTAAATCGGTAGGTACAAATGCCCATTTGGGATTAAGCCGTTATTTAGTTGCAGAAGCTGATGAAAGTGATGCCTCCTTTTTACACTTACAACCGATGGTATCGGTCGTAACCAATATTGAGCCTGATCATATGGAAACCTATCACGGCGATTTTGAAGAAATGAAACAGACTTATGTGAATTTCTTACATAATCTCCCTTTTTATGGTTTAGCGGTGATGTGCCTAGATGATCCTGTGATTCAGCAACTGATTGCAAAAATTGGACGGCAGGTTATTACTTATGGATTTAACTCAGAAGCAGATTATCGGATAGAGGATTATCAGCAAACAGGTTTTCAGGGGCATTACAGCGTAGTTTGTCCAAATGGTGAACGACTTGAGGTTTTATTAAATGTACCGGGAAAACATAATGCGTTGAATGCGACTGCTGCTTTAGCGGTAGCAAAAGAAGAAGGTATTGATAATGATGCTATTTTAACCGCATTAGCTGACTTTCAAGGTGCTGGTAGGCGATTTGATCAATTAGGACAATTTATTCGTCCAAATGGAAAAGTTATGTTGGTTGATGATTATGGACACCACCCGACCGAAGTGAATGTTACTATTCAGGCGGCACGTCAAGGGTGGGAAAACAAACGAATTGTTATGATTTTTCAACCGCATCGTTATAGTCGTACTCGAGATCTTTTTGATGATTTTGTCCAAGTGCTATCGCAAGTTGATGTGCTAATTATGCTAGATGTCTATTCAGCTGGAGAAACACCGATTGCTGGTGCGGATAGTCGTTCTTTATGCCGTTCCATTCGGCATTTAGGAAAAGTTGATCCTTTCTTTTTGTCTGATCCAAACCAATTACCTGAGATTATGGATCAAGTTTTACAAGATGGTGATTTAGTTTTAGCACAAGGTGCAGGCAATGTGAGTAAACTTTCACGGCAGTTAGTTGAGTTATGGAGTAAATAATTGTTTTGGTAGGACATAAAATGGAACAAAAAATTAAACAATTAAAACAAGAAAAGATCGCACTTTTATTTGGTGGTACGTCAGCAGAACGTGAGGTATCACTCAATTCTGGACAAGCAATTTTACGAGCGTTACAACATCAAGGCTTTAATGTAACGGCAATTGATACGCAAAATTTCCCTATTGAACAGTTAAAACAGCAAGGTTTTGACCGTGTATTTAATATTTTACATGGACGAGGTGGGGAAGATGGCACTTTACAAGGCTTATTGGAACAATTAGGCATTCCTTATACAGGTTGTGGTGTTATGGCATCAGCTTTAAGTATGGATAAATTGCGTACTAAAATGCTATGGCATGCGTTTGGCTTACCCGTTGCAGAAATGGAAGTGGTAACACTAGAAAATCGTTCACAACTTGATGCTGCTAAAGTGATTGAAAAATTAGGTTTACCCGTTATGGTTAAGCCATCTTTAGAAGGTTCAAGTATCGGCTTAACAAAAGTGAATAAAGTTGAAGAACTTGCTAGAGCAGTAGATTTTGCATTGCAGTATGATCAAACTGTCCTGATTGAAAAATGGTTGGCTGGCGAAGAATTTAGTGTGCCTGTATTGGATAAACAGGTTTTGCCGGCAGTGAGAATTAAGCCTGCTGGGGATTTTTATGACTACCACGCTAAATATATCGCTGATGATACACAATATTTTTGCCCTGCAGGTTTGAGTGAAGAAAAAGAGCAAGAACTACGACAATTAGCTAAAAAAGCGTTTGATATTCTCGGTTGTCGAGGTTGGGCAAGAATTGATGTAATGACTGATGCTGTTGGGAAGTTTTATTTGGTTGAAGCAAATACTTGTCCGGGAATGACAAGCCATAGTTTATTCCCGATGTCAGCGAAAGTAGAAGGGTATAGTTTTGAACAGCTTGTTACTAAAGTATTAGCTTTGAGTATCACGGAGTAGGAGGCAATGCGTTATCAGCAAGCAGAACGGAAACGAGAAAAAAGCGTTAGATTTTGGTCGTTGTTTAAACCACTTTTTTTCTGTGCGTTAGTAATTGCGATCATGCTTGGCTACCAAGATCGCCAATTCTTGGCTGATAAGTTAGATCTACAACCTTTATCATCTTTTGCATTATTAGGCGAGCCGACTTATACCAAAGCAGAAGATATTCGCTCTGCTTTAGGTAAAATTCGACCTTTAAAAGGTTATTTTGGGCAAGATATTCAAGAAATTCAACAACAGCTAGAAAGGTTGTCTTGGATAAAAAAGGTTGTGGTACGTAAAATTTGGCCAGATCGGTTATTAATTCAGATTGATGAATATACACCAGTAGCTAGATGGAATACTGAACAATTAGATAATGACTTATTTCTTACCAGTGAAGGTACTATTTTTAGCTTACCAAAAGAAAAACAACAGGATTTATTCTTGCCCGATTTATCTGGCCCTGATTTTCAACGTAAAAAAGTATTAACTCGATGGCAACAGATTGCTAAAGATTTGCATCAAAATGAAATTAAACCTGTAGCACTGTCAGTCGATGAACGAGATTCGTGGCAGATTACACTTGCTAATGGTATTATTTTACATGTTGGGCGTGATGAATGGAGAGATAAAATTGTACGTTTTGTTACAATTTATCCTCATATCGAAATTCCTGAACATAAAAAAATTGATTATGTAGATTTACGTTATAATGACGGGATAGCGGTAGGTTTTAAGGATATTGTTGAACCTAACTCGGAATAGGGATAGAAATTTAAGCGTATAGAATTGAGAGTGGATTATGGCTAAAACGGGAGATTTAAAACCTTTTGTTGGGTTAGAAGTTGGCACTTCAAAAGTAGTTGTAGTCGTTGGTGAAATCTTACCTGATGGTGTGATTAATGTTATAGGGGTTGGTAATTGCCCCTCAAAAGGTATTAATAAAGGCAGTATTACTGATTTAGATGCGGTGGTGCATTCAATTCAACGTGCTGTTGAAGCCGCTGAATCGGTTAGTGACTGTCAGATCAGTAGTGTTACTTTAGCGATTACAGGTGAACATATTGTCGGTTTAAATGAAAGTGGGCAAGCTTCATTACCTGATGGCGAAGTTACTCAGGATGAAATTGATCATGCGATGAATGTTGCTCGCTCGGTAAAAATTGGTGATGGCTTAACTGTTTTACATGTTATACCTCAAGAATATGCGGTGGATAAACAGGTTAATATTAAAAACCCATTAGGATTACAGGGAATGCGCTTAACAGCACAAGCACATTTGATTGCCTGCCATCAGGATTGGTTAACTAATCTAAAAAAAGCTGTAGAACGTTGCAATTTAAAAGTGGATCAAATTGTTTTCTCAGGTTTAGCATCCTCTTATTCGGTGTTAAGCGAAGAAGAAAAAGAATTAGGTGTATGCTTAGTTGATATTGGCGGTGGCACTATGGATATTATGGTATATACCAATGGAGCTTTACGTTATACCAAGGTTATTCCTTATGCTGGCAATATTGTAACCAACGATGTTGCACAAGGGATAGTAACATCTCGCACTGATGCTGAAAATATTAAAGTCAATTATGGCTGTGCAATTGATCTGAGTTATCGTCAAGATGATGAACAGTATGATTATTTAGAACCAAAAAAAGTGATTAGTGTACCAAGCATTGGCGGACGTCCACCCCGTAGTATGAAAAAAGCGGATCTCTCTCTTATTATTGGTTCACGTTATGGTGAAATGTTAGGTTGGGTTAAACAAGAATTAACCGAATTAAAACAAGAATTACAAGCTAAAAAGATTCCTTCGGATTTAATCGCTGGGATTGTATTAACAGGTGGTGGGGCTCAGATAAAAGGTATTGTGGAACGTGCAAATGAAACTTTTGGTTCCCAGATTCAAGTTCGTTTAGGTTCACCATTAAATATCACGGGCTTAACCGATTACGTGAATAAACCGCAAAATGCAACTGTATTAGGTTTATTGCAATATCGTTATCATCATAGCGATGATGATGGAATAAGTGGTACGAAAAGTACTGAATTATCAAAAAAATCTTTAAAAAACTTTGGAAAAGAAATTTTCCGAATAATTAAAGGTAGTTTTTAAAATAAAGTATGGTCTAAGTTTTGAGAAAACTTGAAAATTAGATTAAAATAACCCCTATTTATGGATAAAAAATCAATCCTCACTATGACGGAGAATAAGTATGAATATGTTTGAACCAGTAGAATACGATATAATGCCAGATGCTGTAATCAAGGTAATTGGTGTTGGCGGTGGTGGCGGTAATGCAATTAACCATATGATAGAATCTGAAATAGAAGGTGTAGATTTTTTCTCTGTTAATACTGATGCACAGGCATTACGCAAAAATAAAGCCCAAAATACTATTCAAATCGGGCGGGAAACAACCAAGGGTTTAGGTGCTGGTGCAAATCCCAATGTTGGACGTGCTGCTGCTGAAGCGGATCAAGATCAATTGAGAACTATGCTGGAAGGTGCAGATATGGTATTTATCGCTTCTGGTATGGGCGGTGGTACTGGTACTGGTGCTGCTCCTGTTGTTGCTCAAATTGCAAAAGAGTTAGGTATTTTAACTGTTGCAGTTGTTACTAAACCTTTTGGTTTTGAGGGTAAAAAACGTATGATGTTGGCAGAACAAGGCATTGCAGCACTTTCTAAACATGTTGATTCATTGATTATTATCCCAAATGAAAAATTAAGTAAAGCTTTAGGCAATAAAATTTCTTTATTACAAGCTTTTGCGATTGCTAATGATATTTTAAAAAATGCGGTTCGTGGTATTTCTGATATGATTACCTCACCGGGTATGATTAATGTTGACTTTGCTGATGTTAAAACCGTAATGTCCGAAATGGGATATGCGATGATGGGAACGGGGGTAGCGAAAGGTGAAGTAGGAAGTGGACGTGCTGAAAAAGCGGCACAAGAAGCGATTGCTAGCCCATTGCTTGAAGATATTGACCTTTCTGGTGCGAAAGGGGTTTTGGTCAATATTACCGCAAATGAAGACTTCACTTTAGATGAATTAGAATGTGTTGGTAATACGGTAAAACAATTTGCTTCTGAGGAAGCGACTGTCGTAGTTGGAACAAGTTTAGATACTGAACTTGGTGATGAGATTCGTGTTACTATCGTAGCAACAGGTATTGGTACGAAAGAAAGTAAAGAGCAGATCAAAATTATGCCAAAAATGAGTGATGCTTCAGCTATAACTAAAACAGCTGTATTTTCTCAACAAGAAAATAGCGGTTATTCAGTATCAGGATTAAGTGCAATGACAGTGGGTAATACCGCTAAGAAAGCATCACTTGAAGAAGAAATTTTTGATATTCGTGAAATTCCAACATTTATGCGTAATCAAGCAGATTAAAAATTGGTTTTTAGCAAAATTTAATAAAACGTGGTTGCTGTAAAGTAACTGGAGATAAATATGATAAAACAAAGAACCTTGAAACAGAGCGTAAAAGTAACTGGAATAGGTTTACATAGCGGGCAGAAAGTTACTTTAACTTTACGTCCTGCACCTGTGAATACAGGTGTCATTTATTGTCGTACTGATTTAGAGCCTGTGGTGTCTTTTAGTGCCGATCCTAATTCTATTCGGGATACGATGCTTTGTACCTGTATGGTAAATGATGATGGGATACGTATTTCTACGGTAGAGCATTTAAATTCAGCATTAGCAGGTTTAGGTATTGATAATATTATTATTGAATTAGATGCACCTGAAGTGCCAATTATGGATGGAAGTGCTAGTCCTTTTGTTTATTTATTGCTAGATGCAGGTATTGAGGAGCAAGAGGCGGCGAAAAAGTTTATTCGTGTAAAACAGGCTATCCGTGTTGAAGATGGCGATAAATGGGCTGAATTTAAGCCTTATGATGGCTTTAGTTTAGATTTTACCATTGATTTTTCACATCCAGCGATTAGTGATAAAGTTAAACATTACCAACTTGATTTTTCCTCTCAAGCCTTTATTCAACAAATTAGTAGAGCAAGAACTTTTGGCTTTATGAAAGATATTGAGTATTTACAATCACAAGGCTTAATTTTAGGTGGTAGTTTAGATAATGCGATAGTATTAGATGATTATCGTATTCTCAATGAAGAAGGTTTACGCTTTAAAGATGAATTAGTACGCCATAAACTACTTGATGCAATCGGTGATCTTTATATGGCAGGGCATAATATCATTGGTGCCTTTATTGCGTATAAATCAGGACATGGATTGAATAACAAATTATTACGTACTCTATTAGCAAATCAAGATGCGTGGGAATATGTTACTTTTGAACAAAAAGCTGAGGTATCTCAAGGCTACCGTATTCCTGCTAAAATTATGATCTAATTTTCTGAAATGATGAAAAGCCATATTCTTTGCTAAGAATATGGCTTTTTTCTATCTAAAAATAAAGTGAGATCCTTTTTGAATAAAAAGTCTAGGACCTGATTTTCTTATTAAAATCATAAAGTTATTATTTTGTGATCTTAGTCAAAAAAATAAAGTTTTCTCTTAATAAGCATTAAATTTAGTCTTTTGCAGTGCTAAACTTATTGGGTTTCTATTTACCCTATAAGGAGTTTTTTATGGAATTTCGGATTGAGCATGATACGATGGGCGAAGTAAAAGTACCAGCAGATAAATATTGGGCGGCTCAAACAGAACGTTCACGCAACAATTTTAAAATAGGTGCATCTGCTTCAATGCCAACAGAAATTATTGAAGCTTTTGGCTATTTAAAAAAAGCAGCAGCTTTTGCAAATTATGATTTAGGTGTCCTTTCACAAGAAAAACGAGATCTAATAGGGTTAGCTTGTGATGAAATTTTAGCTGGAAAATTAGCAGATCAATTCCCACTAGTGATTTGGCAAACGGGTTCAGGTACTCAATCTAATATGAATGTGAATGAAGTTGTTGCAAATCGTGCTCACGTTCTAAATGGTGGAAAACTTGGCGAAAAAAGTATTATTCATCCAAATGATGATGTGAATAAATCTCAGTCATCAAATGATACTTATCCTACGGCTATGCATATAGCGGCTTATAAAAAAGTAGTAGAAACAACAATTCCAGCAATATCACGTTTGCAAAAAACCTTCGCAGATAAAGCTGCAGCTTTTACTCACGTTGTGAAGATTGGTAGAACCCATTTAATGGATGCTACGCCATTAACTTTGGGGCAAGAATTTTCAGCTTATGCAGCCCAGTTAAATTTTGGTTTAAAGGCATTAAAAAATACATTACCTCATCTTGCACAATTAGCACTAGGTGGTACTGCCGTTGGTACGGGATTAAATACTCCGAAAGGCTATGATCTTAAAGTAGCTGAATATATTGCTAAATTTACAGGATTACCCTTTATTACTGCTGAAAATAAATTTGAGGCTTTAGCTACTCACGATGCGATTGTTGAAACACACGGTGCTTTGAAACAATTAGCTGTATCATTATTTAAAATTGCGAGTGATATTCGTTTATTAGCTTCTGGACCACGTTCGGGGATTGGAGAAATTTTAATTCCTGAAAATGAACCCGGTTCGTCAATTATGCCGGGGAAAGTTAATCCTACTCAGTGTGAGGCTTTAACAATGGTTTGTGCCCAAGTATTAGGGAATGATACGACCATTTCGTTTGCTGGTAGTCAGGGGCATTTCCAATTAAATGTTTTTAAACCAGTTATGGCGGCTAACTTTTTACAATCAGCCCAACTGTTAGCAGATGCTTGTATTTCATTTGATGAGCATTGTGCAAAAGGGATTGAACCAAATTATCCAAGAATTCAGATGCAGTTAGAAAATTCATTGATGTTAGTAACAGCATTAAATACTCATATTGGCTATGAAAAAGCGGCTAAAATTGCGAAAACTGCACATAAAAATGGTACTACTTTACGTGAAGAAGCGATTAATCTCGGTTTTGTAACACCAGAGCAATTCGATCTGTGGGTTCGTCCAGAAGATATGGTGGGAAGTTTAAAATAGTATAGCTTTCTAGGATAACTTGGCTAAGTTGTGTGTTTTTAATCAAAAAAATAGCTGACTAAAATTAAAGGATTGAAGCTGATTTTAAATCAGTGTCAATCCTTAGTTAAGATTACCTTTTCAGGTTTAGAAAGGGATTATTAAATATCGTAAATAAATTGAAATATATATTAAAAGCTAATTTTTGTTTTAATAAGTTCTATTCCCTAATGTACCATCATCTTCAATATCTTTTTTGATTCCTAATATTTCACGGATTTTAATTCCGTTTTTAAACAATACAAAGCCTCCGTGTTCCATTTTAGTCCAAGTTTCATTTTTAGTAATTGGGAATGTCGTAATAATAGTTACTCGATCATCGGGTTTAGCGTAATCATTAAAATCAATAACCTCGTTATCATCAACTCGAAATGCTTTTCCAAAAGGTGCTTTGCGAGTGATATAGTGTAAGTTAGTTGAACAATGTGCAATCATGAATTCTCCATTTGAGAGAATAAAATTAAAGGTACCTAGTTGGCTTAATTCTTGGCTGATCTCATAAACTGAATCAAAAATTTCATTTTCGCTCAGTTTCCGATGGTATTTTTGTTTGAGTTTTTCTGCCATATAACAAAAAGCTGTTTCTGAATCAGTGGTACCTATCGGTTGGGCTCGGCACTGACTAATATCGGGTAGTGTGGTTAAATTGCCGTTATGTGCAAAAACCCAATTTTCTCCCCAAATTTCACGAATAAAAGGGTGAGTATTTTCTAAATTTACCGCACCAAATGTTGCTTTACGAATGTGGGCAATAACGTTTAAAGATTTGATATGGTATTGTTTTACACAATCTGCAATAGGAGATGAACTACAAGGTTTGTCATCTCGAAAGACACGAACACCTTTTCCTTCAAAAAAAGCAATACCAAAACCATCTGAATGGCAATCTGTAATTCCTGCACGTTGGCGAAAACCTTCAAATGAAAAAACGATATCAGTAGGGGTGTTGCAATTCATTCCTAGCAATTGGCACATAGATTAAACCTTGATTAAATTATTAGCTTAGAATGTAAATTTAATATAAAAAAATTTTAATGAAAATCTTTTTTCGTAATTAATTCGCTAAAAATTGATTAGATAAATTAATTTAGTTTATGGTGATTTATTTTTAACCAATTGACGTGCTTGTTTTTGTTCAGCTCGACGTCGTTGAAAAAAATGGCTGATTTTTTCGCTACATTCGTTAGCTAAGATTCCAGAAACTACTTCAAGATAATGGTTCATACGAAAATCATTAAATAAATCAAAACGTGAACCAACAGCCCCTGTTTTATAATCTGAGGCACCAAAAACTAAACGTTTTATCCGACTGTGTAAAATAGCTCCTGCACACATAGGGCAAGGCTCTAAGGTGACATACAGGGTTAAATCAGTCAGGCGATAATTTTGTTGTTTTTCGCCTGCCTGACGTAACGCCATAATTTCGGCGTGTGCCGTTGGATCATGCAGGGCAATAGATTGATTCCAACCTTGTGCAATAATATTCCCTTGGCAATCGACTAATAATGCTCCAACAGGAATTTCACCTTGTTGTTCGGCTTTATCTGCTAGGATTAAAGCTTGTCGCATAAAAGCGAGATCTCTTTCCTTTTGCCCTTGCAGTTCCATTTATAGTTTTTCTCTACTAAAAACGACGTTCACGGCGTTCTTGGAAAGTACGTTTACCGTTACGTGTTTTAAATTCAGGTTGGCTTTTTTTACGTTTATTACCACGTTCAGTGCGGAATTTTTTGTTTGCACTAAACTCGTATTCATCACGGTTTTCATGATGATTTGAGGCTAAACTTACCAAGCTCATTTGCATTTGTTTGTTAAGTAACCAAGTTTTTTGGAAATGACGTAACAAATCTTTTGGTAAGTTTTGAGGTAATTCAACAGTTGAATGAGTGTCGTATAATTTTATATGACCAATGTATCGGCTGCTGATATTCCCTTCGTTTGCAATGGCACCAACAATATGACGTACTTCAATACCATCTGCACGACCAATTTCAATCCGATATAAATCCATTGGTTGGATATTACCATTGGCTTGGCGGTTTGCACCTCGTCTTTCTGCTGAGCGTGGGTTTTCTCGGCGTTCTGATTTTTCTCTACGCAACGGTTTTGGTGTTGGATCTGGTGGTAGAATTAATTTTTGTTTACCTTGTAATAACATCATCATTGCGGCAGCAATTTCTTCTTGATCCTGATCTGCAGTAAAGAGTTCTTCTAGCAGGTTACGATAAAGTTCTAGATCGTGATGTTCTAATTGTTTAGTTATTTGTTGACGGAATTTTTCACGGCGAACTTGTTGCAATATTTCATGATTTGGTAATTGTACTTCATCAATTGTTTTTTTCATTAAACGTTCAATATTGCGTAGTAAACGGCGTTCTCTTGGTTCAACAAAAAGTATCGCACGTCCTGCACGTCCTGCACGCCCTGTCCGCCCAATGCGGTGAACATAAGATTCTGCATCTAAAGTAATATCATAGTTGATAACTAAACTGATGCGTTCAATATCAATTCCTCGAGCAGCAACATCAGTAGCAACGACAATATCAAGGCTGCCGTTACGTAAACGATCTAATGTTTGTTCACGAAGTTGTTGAGTCATATCACCATTGAGTGCAGCGGCACGGAATCCATGTCTTTCAAGTAGATTAGTTATATCTAAAGTGCCTGTTTTCGTGCGAGTAAAAATAATTGCTGCATCAAAAGACTCTACCTCTAAGAAACGAATTAAAGCATCATTTTTACGAAAACCGTGTGCTAGCCAATACGATTGAGTAATATCTGGTGAGGTTTTTTGGGTTGAGTGAATTTTAATTTCTTCTGGTTCGTGCATAAAACGGCGAGTAATGCGACGAATTGGTTCTGGCATCGTAGCTGAAAAAAGTGCGGTTTGATGCTGTTTCGGTAATTGTGCCATTACCGTTTCAACATCTTCAATGAATCCCATACGTAGCATTTCATCAGCTTCATCTAAAACAATCGCTTTTAGGGCAGAGAGATCTAATGTACCACGGCGAATATGGTCTAAAATACGTCCCGGTGTTCCTACAACAACTTGTACCCCTTGGCGTAAAGCCCTTAATTGAATGTCATAACGTTGCCCACCATAAAGTGTAGCAATTTTTATGTTAGGCAAATATTTGGTGAAAGTTTCACAAGCATCTGCAACTTGGATTGCTAATTCACGGGTCGGCGCCATGACTAACATTTGTGGAAATTTTTGAGTGGTATCAAGTTTAGATAAGAGTGGTAATGAAAATGCTGCTGTTTTACCACTACCAGTTTGAGCCATACCTAAAACATCTTTACCTGCTAATAAGTGTGGAATACAGGCTTGTTGAATTGGTGATGGTGTAGTAAAACCTAAATCGCTTACTGCATTTAATAATGGTTGTGGTAACCCTAGTTGATTAAAAGTAATAGTTTTTTCTGTCATGTAAGTCTCAAAAAAGAATAAAAGTATTCTCAGTTATTTACTCCAGCTAAGCTGGTATGATTTTAGGATTGAATCAGTATTTAACTGGTATTCAAGTTGAACAAAACGACACTCAAAAAGAGAGCAATTTACGATAGTAAAAATTGCAATAGCATTGTAAGTAGATTGAGCAAGTGTTTTGCAAGATAAAAAATATGTCAGTTAAAATTTCGGCATAATTAGAAAATCTAATTAGCTGTCATTTCAATTCCCCCAGTTACGGCTATATTCAAGTTATGCCGTTGTTGTTTAGGTTAATTAGGCTATTTCGATAACCTCAGTTGTCTTACTGTCCCAAACAAGCAAAATAAAGGTAGCATACCTTGTGGTATGCTACAAAAAAGACAACTGTATTATTTTGTTTCAGTGGTAGTTGTTGGTTGAATATCTCGCATTGTTAAGCGAATGCGACCTTGGCGATCGATATCAACAACACGCACAGATACTTCTTGCCCTACCGTTAGGTAATCTGCTACTCGTTCAACACGTTCATCTGCAATTTGAGAAATATGCACTAAGCCTTCTTTATTACCTAATACTGTAACAAATGCACCAAAATCTGCTAAACGAGTGACTTTACCTGTATAGACACGGTCAACTTCAATTTCTGCAACAATTTCCTCAATTCGAGACATCACAGATTTAGCGGCATTGTTATCGGTTGCAGCAATTTTCACTGTACCATCATCATCAATATCAATTGAAGTACCTGTTTCTTCGGTTAGCGCACGAATTACAGCACCACCTTTACCGATAACATCTTTAATTTTCTTCGGATCAATTTTCATCGTATGAATACGAGGGGCATAATCTGAAATATCAGCACGAGGTGCTGCAATCGCTTTTTCCATAACACCTAAAATGTGTAGTCTTGCACTTTTTGCTTGGTTAAGAGCGATTTGCATAATTTCAGGTGTAATACCTTCAATTTTAATATCCATTTGCAATGCAGTTATTCCAGAATGTGTTCCAGCGACTTTAAAGTCCATATCACCTAAGTGATCTTCATCGCCTAAAATATCAGAAAGAACAACAAATTTATCTTCTTCTTTAACTAACCCCATTGCGATTCCAGCAACGGCAGATTTAATTGGTACACCAGCATCCATTAATGCTAAAGATGCACCACAAACAGAAGCCATTGAGGAAGAACCGTTAGATTCAGTAATTTCAGAAACCACACGTACTACATAAGGAAATTCAGATAATTTTGGCATCACCGCAGCAACACCACGTTTCGCTAAACGACCATGTCCAATTTCACGGCGTTTTGGTGAACCGATCATACCTGTTTCCCCTACTGAATAAGGCGGGAAGTTATAATGGAATAAAAAGTGATCTGTATATTCCCCGGTTAATTCATCAAGAATTTGGGCATCACGCTCAGTTCCAAGCGTTGCAACCGCTAATGCTTGAGTTTCCCCTCGAGTGAAAAGTGCGGAACCGTGAGTACGAGGTAAAACACCAGTACAGATATCTAATGCACGAACGGTATCAACAGTACGACCATCAATGCGAGGTTCACCATTTAAAATACGGTTACGTACAATTTGGCTTTCTAATTCATGAATAATATCAATGATTTTACCTTCAGTAATGGTTTCATCTTGATTATTTTCTAAAATAGTAGCGATAGTGTCAGCTTTGATTGCATCAACTTCAGCATAACGAGCTTGTTTTTCAGTGATACGATAAGCATCGCCTAATCGAGATTCTGCTAATTCTTTAATTTGGTTAATTAAGGTTTCATTTTTTGCAGGTGCAACCCAATCCCAGCGTGGCTGACCAACTTCTTCGGCAAATTCTTTAATAGCTTGAATGACCACTTGTTGTTGTTGATGACCGAAAACAACCGCTGATAACATTTGTTCTTCAGTTAAAATATCTGCTTCAGATTCAACCATTAAGACCGCTTTATCTGTTCCAGCTACAACAAGATCTAATCGACTCATGCGTTGTTCGCTAATTGTTGGATTCAAAACAAACTGATCATTGATGAAACCAACACGAGCAGCACCAATAGGGCCATTAAATGGCACACCTGAAAGGGTTAATGCCGCAGATGCACCAATCATTGCAACTAAGTCTGGGCTAATTTGAGGATTAACCGATAATACTGTTGCGATTATTTGAATTTCGTTATAGAAGCCTTCAGGAAAGAGAGGACGGATAGGACGATCGATTAAACGTGCAATCAAGGTTTCATTTTCAGATGGGCGACCTTCACGTTTGAAAAAACCACCGGGAATACGACCAGCTGCATAAGTACGCTCTTGGTAATTTACCGTTAATGGGAAAAAATCTTGCCCTTCTTTAACGTCTTTTTTTGCAACAACAGTTACTAAAACAGTAGTATCATCCATACTTGCAATAACTGCAGCAGTTGCCTGACGTGCAATTGCTCCCGTTTCTAAAATAACAGTATGTTGACCATATTTAAATTTTTTAACAATA